>QGUP01000236.1 GCA_003242505.1 Bacillota bacterium | reverse complement strand
CTCCCGGCTCGGCGGCGGCATCGGCACCAGGGGGCCGGGCGAGACCAAGCTGGAAGTGGACCGGCGGCGGATCCGGGAGCGGATCGCCCTGCTGCAGGCGGCACTGGCCGCGATCCGGGAGCACCGGCAGCGGCTGCGCCGGGAGCGGGAGCGGACCCTCACCCCGGTGGTGGCCCTCACCGGCTACACCAACGCCGGCAAGAGCACCCTGCACCGGGCCCTCGCGGGCTCCGACGTCCTGGCGGAGGACAAGCTCTTCGCCACCCTGGACGCCACCGCCCGGCGGGTCGACCCCCCGGGAGGGGGGACCCCCTACCTCCTGGTGGACACCGTCGGGTTCGTCCACAAACTGCCCCATCAGCTGGTGGCCGCCTTCCGGTCGACCCTGGAAGAGGTGGTGGCCGCGGATCTTATCCTCCACGTAGTGGACCTCAGCCACCGGAAGTGGCCGGAGCAGATGGCGACCGTCGCCCGGGTCCTCCGGGAACTGGGGGCCCAGGACCACCCCCAGATCGTGGTCTTCAACAAAATCGACCGGCCGGAGGTGAGCCCCGCCGAGGTCGCCCGGGTTCTCCGGCAGTACCCGGGCTCGGTGGCGATCTCGGCCCGCACCGGCGCCGGCCTCGACGACCTTGCCGCCGCGATCCAGGAGCGCCTCGCCGCCCGGTACCAGGTGGTGGAGGTGGTGGTTCCCTACGACCGCAGCCAGTGGGTGGCCTACATCCACCACCA
Organism: Bacillota bacterium; assembly: GCA_003242505.1. Lineage (GTDB taxonomy): Bacteria > Bacillota > Sulfobacillia > Symbiobacteriales > ZC4RG38 > ZC4RG38. Next base: position 3,545 of record QGUP01000236.1, on the reverse strand, counting down.
CGGCCGGGTCCTGGCCGAGGAGCACCGGCCCGACGGGACCTTCCTCCGGGCGGAGATGCCCGGCGACCACGCCGGTCGGGTCCTTGCGGCCCTGGGCGGACCGGCCGCGGCGGAGCCCAGAGCCCGGTAGGCCGGGGCGCCCGGGGCGAAGTTGCCGGGCCGGTCCGGGGCGGCGGCGCCGGGGCGCTCCGGGGCGCCCGGTAGGCTGGGGCGCTCCCGGGCGAGGCAGACGGGGCGCTCCGAGCGGAGGTGCCAGCGGGTTGTTATAATAGGTTCCGATGCCAAATCCCACGGTAAGGAGTACAGGACTTGGCTCTGGACTTCGCACGGCTCTTTCCGGACCTGCCGGACCGGATCCGTGAGGCCGCGGCCCAGGCCCTGGCGGACGTCGCGCCCCACTGGGAGCGGGTCGAAGCCATCGCCCTCCACAACCAGGCCAAGGTGCTCCGGGCCTTCCAGGAGGCGGGGGTGGCGGAGCACCACTTCGCCCCCTCCAGCGGGTACGGCCTGGGCGACCCCGGCCGGGAGAAGCTGGAGGAGGTCTACGCCCGGGTCTTCCGGGCCGAGGCGGCCCTGGTCCGGTGGCAGATCGCCTCCGGCACCCACGCCATCGCCCTCGGCCTCTTTGCCGCCCTCCGGCCCGGCGACGAACTGGTCGCAGCGGTGGGCACGCCCTACGACAGCCTGCAGCCGGTGCTCCGGGACGCCCCCGGTTCCCTGGCGGAGTGGGGGGTCGGGTACCGGGAGGTCCCCCTCCGGCCCGACGGCCGTCCGGACCTGGAGGCCCTCCGGGCCGCCCTCTCCCCCCGGACCCGGGCGGTGCTGATCCAGCGCTCCCGGGGCTACTCCCTCCGGCCCTCCCTGACCGTCGCCGAGGTGGGGGAGGTGGTGGCGGCGGTCAAGTCCGTCCGCCCCGAGGTCCTCTGCCTGGTGGACAACTGCTACGGGGAGTTTGCCGAGGAGCAGGAGCCCACCGAGGTGGGGGCGGACCTCTGCATGGGCTCCCTGATCAAGAACCCCGGCGGGGGGCTCGCCCCCACCGGGGGGTACGTGGTGGGCCGCCGGGACCTGGTGGAGCGGGCCGCCGCCCGGCTCACCGCCCCGGGGATCGCCGGGGAGGTGGGGGCCGCCCCCTGGGGGCACCGGCTCCTCTTCCAGGGCCTCTTCCTCGCTCCCCACGTGGTCGCGGAGGCCATCTGCGGCGCCCACTTCACCGCGGCTTTCTTCGAGCGCCTGGGGCTCCGGGTCCGGCCCCGGTACGACGAGCCCCGGACGGACCTGATCCAGGCGGTGGAACTGGGGTCGGAGGAGGCGATGCTCGCCTTCTGCCATGCGGTGCAGCGGGCCTCCCCCGTCGGTTCCTACCTGACCCCGGTGCCGGAGCGGATGGCGGGCTACGCGGATCCGGTGATCATGGCCGCGGGAACCTTCGTCCAGGGAAGCTCCATCGAGCTCTCCGCCGACGGGCCGGTCCGCCCCCCGTACGCGGTCTACTTCCAGGGAGGCCTCACCCGGCAGCACGTGGTCCTGGCGGCCCTGCAGGCGGCGGCGGAACTCCACGCCCGGGGGATGTTGCCCCGGTAGGCGAACCCGGGGCCCGGGGCCCGGCGTCTTCCAGTGAAGGGGCTTCCAGGAGAGGGGGCGCTTCCGGCCATGGCGAAGATGATCCCGGTGGGGCTTGCCACCCTCGCCCTCCTGGTGGGGACCGCGGGCACCCTGCTGCCGGGGCTTCCCGGCCTGCCCCTGATGGGGCTGGCGGTCCTGGCCTACGGCTGGTGGGAGGGCTTTGCCGCCATCTCCCCGGGCTACCTCGCCTTTGTGGCCGGGCTCATCGCCCTGGCCATGGCCGGTGAGCACTGGGCCCGGGCCTGGGGGACCCGGCGCTTTGGCGGCACCGCCTGGGGGGCCTGGGGGGCGGTGGCCGGCTCGATCCTGGGGCTGTTCTTCCTCCCCCTGGGGCTGGTGGCCGGCCCCTTCGCAGGCGCGGTGGCGGGGGAGCTCCTCGCCGGCCGCCGGGCGGGACAGGCCCTGCGGGCAGGGGTCGGCGGCGTGGTGGGGGTGCTGGTCGGCACCGGGCTCAACCTGGCCGCGGCCCTGGTCATTCTCCTGACGTTCCTCTACCGTGCCCTGGGGGGTGGGTAGGCCGTGTCCAGGCGGCCTGAGACCAAGGAAGAGGTGCTGGACCTGGCCCGGGAACTGGGGGTCCACTTCGTCCGGCTCCAGTTCGTGGACATCCTCGGGCTGCCGAAGAACGTCGACATCCCCGTGGAGCAGCTGCCCAAGGCCCTGGACGGCCAGATCCTCTTCGACGGCTCCGCCATCCACGGCTTTGTCCGCATCGAGGAGGCGGACATGCTGCTCCGGCCCGACCCCCGCACCTTCGCGGTCTTCCCCTGGAACGACCGGGGGGACGGCGCGACGGCCCGGCTGATCTGCGACGTCCACAACGCCGACGGCACCCCCTTCTTGGGGGATCCCCGGCAGGTGCTGAAGCGGGTCTGCGCCGAGGCGGCGGAAATGGGCTTCACCATGATGGTGGGCTCCGAGCCGGAGTTCTACCTCTTCGAGCGGGGGCCGGACGGCAGGCCCACCACCAACCGGACGGACAACGCCGGCTACTTCGACCTCGTCCCCCTGGACCGGGGGGAGGCCTGCCGGCAGGACATCGTCCTGGCCCTCCAGCGGATGGGTTTTGAGATCGAGGGCTCCCACCACGAGGTGGGCCCCGGCCAGCACGAGATCGACTTCAAGTACGCCGACGCGGTCACCACCGCGGACGCGATCAGCACCTTCCGGTTCGTGGTCCGGACCATCGCCCTCCAGCACGGGCTCCACGCCACCTTCATGCCCAAGCCCCTCTTTGACATGCCGGGCAACGGGATGCACCTGCACCAGTCCCTCTTCCGGGACGGGCAGAACGCCTTCTACGACCCCGACGCCCCCAACGGGCTGAGCAAGGTGGCGATGCACTACATCGCCGGGCTCATCGAGCACACCCCGGCCATCACCGCGATCTGCAACCCCCTGGTCAACTCCTACAAGCGGCTGGTGCCGGGGTACGAGGCGCCGGTCTACATCGCCTGGTCGGAGCGGAACCGGAGCCCTCTCATCCGGATCCCGGCCCGGCGGGGGCCCTCTACCCGGATCGAGTTCCGCAGCCCCGACCCGTCCTGCAACCCGTACCTGGCCCTGGCAGTCTGCCTCGCCGCGGGTCTGGACGGGATCCGGCGGAAGCTGGAGCCCCCGCCGCCGGTCAACCGGAACATCTTCCGGATGACAGAGGCGGAACGGGCGGCCCTGGGCATCCGCCCCCTGCCCAGAGACCTGAAGGAGGCCCTCGAGGCGCTGAAGGCCGACGAGGTGATCCAGGAAGCCCTCGGACCCCACGTCTTCCGCCACTTCGTCGAGGCGAAGGAGGTCGAGTGGGAGATCTACCGGTCCCAGGTCCACCAGTGGGAGATCGACCAGTACCTGGCGGTCTTCTGAAGACCGGGGAGCCCCGCCCGGGGGATGGACAAGGGGCCCCCCCCGGAAAAGACGGAAGG
>QGUP01000235.1 GCA_003242505.1 Bacillota bacterium | reverse complement strand
ATATCGGTTCAGTGGGCTGAGTAAGTGTATAAGATGTAGGGTATTGGTGTACAGAGGCATGGCGCTGGCGGAATGGTGGCGAGGGTCGGCGGAGCGGAAGTGGGTGCCGGCCTCGGCGGCCAGCTCGGCCTCGACCGGCCCTGGTACGTCCAGTACGGGGAGTTCGTCTTCCGGGCGATCCAAGGCGACTTCGGTGTCTCCTTCCGTGGGGAGCGGCCGGTGCTGCCCCAGGTGCTGGAGCGGTTCCAGGTCACCCTGCAGGTGACCGCCGCCTCCCTCACCCTGGCTGCACTCTGCGGGATCCCCCTGGGGGTGCTGGCCGCGGTCCGGCGCCACACCTGGGTCGACTACCTGCTGACGGTCCTGGCCCTCCTGGGGGTCTCGATGCCGAGCTTCTGGTTCGGCATCCTGCTGATGCACCTCTTCGCGCTCAAGCTCCGGTGGCTCCCACCCTCGGGGGCGGAGACCTGGCGGCACCTGATCCTACCCTCGGTCACCATCGCCGTGGCCAGCATCGCCTTCATCGCCCGGATGACCCGGTCGGCCCTCATCGAAGAGCTTCAGGAGGACTACGTCCGGACGGCCCGGGCCAAGGGCCTCCGGGAGCGGACGGTGATCTTCCGGCACGCGCTCCGGAACGCCTTCATCCCGGTCTTGACCACCCTGGGCCTGCAGTTCGGCAGCCTCCTGAGCGGCGCCGTGATCGTGGAGACGGTCTTCAGCCTGCCGGGGCTCGGGCGGCTGGCCGCGGAGGCGATCAAGGCCCGGGATCTGCCGGTGATCCAGGGGGCCGTGCTCTGGGCCGCCCTCGTCTTTGGCATCGTCAACCTGATCGTCGACCTGGGGTACGCGGCCCTCGATCCGCGGATTCGCTATGAGTGAGTGGAAGCGCTTTGCCCGCAACCGGCTGGCGGTGACGGGCCTCGCGGTCTTCTTGGCCCTGGTGCTCCTGGCCGTCCTGGCGCCGGCCATCGCCCCTTACGACCCGGACCAGCAGAACTGGCAGGAGCGGCTCCAGCCGCCCTCCCGGGCCCACCCCTTCGGCACCGACGAGTACGGCCGGGACCTCTTCTCCCGGGTGCTCTACGGCGGCCGGGTGAGCCTGATGGCCGGGGTGGTCCCCGTGGCCGGAGGCGCCACCGCCGGCACCCTCCTGGGGCTGGTGGCCGGCTACCTGGGCGGCCGGTGGGACGCGTGGCTGATGCGGGTCCTGGACATCCTGCTGGCGATCCCGACCATCTTCCTCGCCCTGGCCATCGTCGGCACCCTGGGCCCGGGGCTGGGGAGCGCCATGATCGCGGTGGCGGTGGTCTCCATCCCCAGCTACGCCCGGATGGTCCGGGGGCAGGTGCTGAGCCTCCGGGAGCGGGACTTCGTCACCGCCAGCGTGGCCGCGGGAGCCGGCCCGGGCCGGATCCTCTTCCGGCACCTCCTGCCCCACGTCCTCAGCCCCCTCCTGGTCCAGAGCACCCTCAGCATCGGCTTTGCCATCCTGACCACCGCCGGCCTCAGCTTCCTCGGTCTGGGCACCCAGCCCCCCACCTCGGACTGGGGCGAAATGCTGGCCTCCGCCCGGCAGTACCTCCCCGAGGCCTGGTGGCTGGCGGTCTTCCCCGGCCTCTTCGTCATGCTCTCGGTCCTCTCGGTCAACCTCCTGGGCGACGGCCTCCGGGACTACCTGGACCCCCGGACCCGGGGGCGGTGAGGGCGAGCCCGGAGACCTGTCCGGAGAGGCGAGGGCGGCCGCGGTACGGCGACTGCGGCCCGCCGGGCCGTCCGCCCCCCTTGCGCGCCGGAGCCGGTAGGCGCGCCGGAGCCGGTAGGGCGTGACCCTACCGGCTCCATCTGCTCCGTGGCCCCGTGTTACGGGGGCTCACCGCCCGCCGCGCCCCGGCGGAGGCGGCTTTCGGTGCTACGGGTGGTTTCCCGGGCTACGGGCGGCTGAACTGGGTGCGCAGGATGGGCATGCCGTCGGGGATAATGGTCTCCGCCAGCCGGTTCAGCTCCCGCAGGCGGAAGGGGGAGGCCACCCCGAACTCCTCCAGGGCGACCCGAGCCCGCCGGAGGGCAGCGGCGCTGCCCCGGACCCGGAGGCACCAGCGCCGGTCCACCCCCTGGGGCAGGACGTAGAGGGTCACCTGCAGCCCCTCAACCCGGTCCAGGTGCCGGGCCGCCTCCACCATCCACTCCAGGGAGGAGAACTGGTAGAGCAGGTGCCGGGGCGCCCGGCGCCGGGGGGCCCGCACCTCTGCCTGCAGGGCAACCAGGATGCCACCGGCCAGCGGTTCCAGATGGTATCCCACCAGTCCCTTGAGGGGCGGTAGCGGCTCTGTCTCCCCTTCGGCCATCACCATCCCGCGGAGCAGCCGTTCCACCTGCTCCGGAGTCGGCCCGTCGCTGCCGATGTCCACCCCCATGGCCTTCAGTTCCAGGGCGCTGAAGTGGGCCATCGCCACCACCCGCCCGTCCACCTGGAACCAGCGCAACTGCATGGCTTCCCCCAGCCGGCCGGCCGGGTTCCCTCCCTTCGGCGGCGGGTGCCGGCGCCCTCCCGGTTCCCGGCCCCGGGACCGGCCACCACCCCGCGGCTCCTCTTCCTTGCATATCCATTGGACGGGTCCGAGGGGAGACAGGTTCGCACCCCTCCCCGCCCCCCAGGGCGCGGCCGGTCACTCCGCCAGGGGCGGGCGGCCATGGCGGTCTCCAGGTGCCCGAGGGGCAAGCCGGGGGAGGGGGTCTCTTTCAGTACTACTGCGCGGCCGCCGGTCCGGTGCCCATCCCTCCCGGGGTTCCTCCCCCGCCCCTTGCCTCGGCAACGGTGCCGGTGCTAGGATGGAGCCATGGCACAGGAAAAGTCGCAACCGATCCATCCGCCCCTTACCTACGGGGGGCTCCTGCGGCTCTTCCTCCCCCTGAGCCTGAGCGACATGATCCTGGTCGTCTCCGGGCCGGTGATCAGCGCCGTCCTCAGCCGGCTGCCGGAGGCCGCCGTGCAGATCGCCGCCTACGGCGTGGCCGAGACACTGGCGATCCTGCTGGAGAGCCCCATCATCATGATCCTCCAGGCCGCCACCGCGGCCGCCGCCGACCCGCCGGCCTACCGGGCCCTGGGCCGGCTGATGTGGCTCTGGAACGGGGCCCTCACCCTCCTCTACGCCCTCCTGGCCTTCACCCCGGCCTACTTCTGGATCACGGAGGCCGCCCTGGGGCTGCCCCCGGAGGTCGCCGCGGCCGCCCGGCCCGCCTTTGGGGTCATGCTCCTCTGGCCCGCGGCCATCGGCTACCGCCGGTACCTCCAGGGCATGCTCATCTACCACGGGCAGTCCCGGCAGGTCCTCCAGGGGGGGATCGTCCGGCTCCTCAGCCTGCTGACGGTTCTGGGCGCGGCCACCGCACCGGCCTTCCTGGCGCCGGGCTCCCGGCTCCAGGTGCCGGGAGCCGTGGCCGCGGGGCTGGCCCTGCAGGCCAGCGTCATCGGCGAGGCGGCGGCCATCGCCTGGTTTGCCCGGCGGCTGCAGCGAGCGCTCGCGGCCGCCTCCGGGGGCGAGGCCCCGGGTCGGGGCGAATCCCCAGGCCTGGCCGGGTCCCCGGGTCGGGGCGAACCCCCGGTTCGCACCGGTGTCCCACCCCGGGGCCAGGTGCCCGACCGCCTGGGCCCCCTCTTCTGGTGGTACCTGCCCCTGGCCGGGACCCAGGTGCTGGTCTGGGTGAGCCGGCCGCTCCTGACCGGCGGCATCGCCCGGGCGGACCTGGCCGCGGCCAGCCTCACCGCCTGGCCCGCGGTCTGGACCACCGTCAGCCTCCTGGCCAACGGCACCCGGATGGTCCAGCAGATGACCATCAGCCTGGTCCGGGACCGGGAGTCGGACCGGATGCTCCGGCGGTTCAGCGTGGGGGTCGGCCTCAGCTTCAGCCTCCTCCTGGGGCTCCTGGGCTTCACCCCCCTGGGCGACGGGTACCTTGCCCGGGTGCTGGCCCTGCCCGCCGAGGCGGCCCGGGTCGCCCGACCGGTCCTGAACCTCGCGGCCCTCTACCCCCTGGAGGTCGCCCTGCAGAACTGGCTCCAGGGGCTGCTGGTCCAGACCGGCCGGACGGGCCGGGTGAACCTCGCCGCCCTGGTCGGCGGCGGGGCCACCCTCGCCCTGGTCTACGCCGGCGCCTGGCTCACCCACATCCCCGGCGCGCCCCTGGCCGGAGCGGCCCCGGCCCTGGGGATGCCCCTGGGCCTTGCGCCCCCCTGGGCTTTAAGCCCCCCGCCCCGGGCCGGGTCCGGGGGGGTGCCTTTTTACAAATCTAC
>QGUP01000234.1 GCA_003242505.1 Bacillota bacterium | reverse complement strand
AAGCTGCTCAAGCGTATCAGTTACGGCTTCCGGAACCGCGAGGTTTATGTGCGGAAGATGCTCCTTGCCTTTGTACCCTTGGCTTGGCTGACCGCCGTTCCACACTTATTGACCTAGAGCCCGGGGGCGGCCTGCCGCCCCCTGGGGGCTCCACCCTGCCTGCCACCCCCGGAAGGCCTCCGCCCCCACCGCCTCATACCACCTCAATCAGGGTGGCCATCGCCGGCCCGCCGCCGGCGCACTGGCTGGCGACCCCCCAGCGCAGCCCCCGGCGCCGGAGCTCGTAGGCCAGAGTGAGGATCAGCCGGGCGCCGGTGGCCCCCACCGGGTGGCCCAGGGCGATAGCGCCGCCGTTGACGTTCACCCGCTCCTCGTCCAGGCCCAGTTCCCGGATGCAGGCCAGCACCTGGACGGCAAAGGCCTCGTTGATCTCCCAGAGGTCGATCTCGTCCCGCCGGAGCCCGGTCTCCTCCAGAAGCCGCCGGATCGCGGGCACCGGGCCGATCCCCATCACCCGGGGCTCCACCGCGACGCTGACCGAGTGGACCAGCCGGGCCAGGGGCCGGATCCCCCGGGCCTCTGCCTCCGCCCGGCTCATCAGCACCAGCACCGCCGCCCCGTCGTTGATCCCCGAGGAGTTCCCGGCGGTGCAGATCCCCCCGTCCAGGAAGGCCGGCTTCAGCCCCGCGAGGGCCTCGAGGCTGGTCTCCGGCCGGGGGTGCTCGTCGGCCTCGAAAAGCACCGTCTCCCCCCTCCGGGGTCCCGGCACCGGGATCGGGACGATCTCCTCCCGGAACCGGCCCGCGGCCACGGCCGCCGCGGCCCGTTGCTGGGACCGGAGGGCGTAAGCGTCGGCCGCGGCCCGGTCGATGCCGTACTCCCGGGCGACGTTCTCGGCGGTCACCCCCATGTGCTGGTCGAGGAAGGGGTCCACCAGCGCGTCCCAGAGGAGGCCGTCTTTCAGTTCGTCGTGGCCGAGCCGCTGGCCGCTCCGGTGCCGGAGGCTGAGGAAGGGCACCTGGCTCATCGCCTCCATGCCCCCGGCCAGGACGATCCGGGCCCGGCCGAGCCGGATCTGGTCCGCCCCCATCTCCACCGCCCGGGAGCCCGAAGAGCACTGCTGGTTCACCATGCAGGCCGGAGCCCGCACCGCCACCCCGGCCCGGAGGGCCGCCTGCCGGGCGGGGTTGGCCCGGAACCCCGCCTGGTAGACCTGCCCCATGATCACCTCGTCCACCTCGTCGCCCCGGACCCCGGCCCGGCGCATCGCCTCGGCCATCACCACCGCGGTGAACTCCACCAGGGGGACCCGGCTCAGGCTGCCGCCGAAGCTGCCGATGGGCGACCGGGCCCCCGCGGCGATCACCACCTCAGTCTCCGCCCGCATGCCGCTCCCTCCCCTACCTCGGCCGGCGGGCAGCCCCCTGGAGCCGCCCACCGGCGGCGCCCCGCCAGGAAATCGTCGCCCGGGCCCCGAAGAAGGCTCGCCGGGAGTCGCCTGGCCGGGGATCCCTTCCCCTGGCTCCCCGGAAAGCCCATCCGGAGGGGCCCTCCCTGCCGTACCCGGGCCCCGGCGACAGGGCGCCTTTCTCCGGAATCCATACTCGTCGGTATGCTCCGAATCCTGCTCCCTGTCGAATTGCATGGACAGCGGGCGGCAGGAACCCGCCTGGTGCAGTGGAGCGACCCAGGGGCACAGGTACGCGAAGAGCCCCCCGGCCGGGTTTGCCGGGGGGCGCCATCGGTTGGGGAGCGAGAGGCAGCCTCAGAACAGCGGCACCCACGGCACTGGCAGGACGCCCGCCACCAGCAGGGCTGCCAGCAGCCCGAGGGTCCAGGTGACCGCCCGCCGCCAGGGCCGGCGCTGGCCGGGGGTCCCCACGGCCCAGGCGGCCAGGGCGCCGGCGGCCAGGCCCCCGAAGTGCCCCAGGTTGTCGACGTTGATCAGCAGCCCCCACAGGAGGCTGGCGCCGATGGGGCCCGCCAGGTCCCGCCAGTCCACCCGCCGGCCCAGGGCCCGCTGGGCGTAGAAGAGCGCCCCGAGGAGGCCGAAGATCGCCCCGGAAGCCCCGACGGAGATCACCCGGGACCGGAGGGCCACCGACGCCAGGCTCCCGCCCACCGCGGCGAGGAAATAGATGAACGCCGTGGGCCCGCTTCCGTAGATGAGTTCCGCGTGCCGGCCCAGACCCCAGAGGGCGTACATGTTCAGGGCCAGGTGCCACAGGCCGGCGTGAAGGAAGGCAGCGGTGAGGAGCCGCCACTGCTCTCCGGCCGCCAGCACCCGCTGGGTGCTGTTCGCCCCCCACTGGACCAGGGCCGCGGCGCTGGGGCCGTGCAAGAGCCCCCCGAGCCAGGTGCCGGGGTCGCCGAGCAGCCCCCAGATCCCACCGGCCGGGTCCCGGAGCACGGTCCAGAGGTAGAGGGCCACGTTGGTCGCGAGGAGCAGCCGGGTGACCGGCACCGGCCCGAAGTCCCCCCGGGCCCACTGCCGGAGGAGCGCCAGGGGCCCGCGGCCGGCCCGGAACATGGGGTCCGGTCCCCGGGGCTCCTTCCGGTCAGGAAGGGAAGTGAGCGCCCGCAGCACCGGCTCCGGCAGGGGCGGAGAGCCCGGCGGCCGGTCCACCAGCTCCAGGTCCAGGTCCACCGCCCAGACCACCAGTTCCCACCCCGGCCCGGAGCGGGAGAGCTGCCGGACGGCGGTGGTCTCCTCCGGGGTTGCGCCGTCGGGGAAGAGGCAGGCGAGGACAACGGTCTCGGCCCGGTGGTCTCCGGGCGCACCGTCCGCACCAGTGGCACCGCCCGCTGCAGGGCCGTCAGCGGCGGTCAGGGCGGCCTGGGCGAGGCGCTCCGCCACCGCGGCGGCCACCGCCGCCCAGGCTTCGGGACCCGGGGCCGGGGGCAGGGGCACCAGCCGCACCTGCCGGCCCTGGACCTCGCCGGAGAGGACCAGGGGAAGGTCCAGGTCCGCCAGGGGGCCCGGGTCCGGCACCAGGCCATGGGCCTCCGCCACCGCGGCGAGGTTACTCAAGTAGCGGTCCAGGTTCATCCTGCTACCTCCGGATTTTTGCATCGATACCCTTAGCCTATCAGGCCCGTCCCAGGGATGGCAAAGCAGAGCTGGGGTCACGGGCCCCGGCATGGGATGCCCGGGTCCGAGAGGGGCCGCTTCGAGCTGGAAAGGGTTGCCAGGGTACGGCAGGGGTTGCCCGCCTACGGCAGGAGTTGCCAGGGCCCGGCGGGAATCCCTCGGCCGAGGTGGTGCGGGATGCGGCTGATGACCCCCCACGGGGTGCCGGTGGCCTACCTGCGCTGGGACCGACCGGGAGCCCCGGAGGCCGCCGGGCCCACGGTGGTCCTGATCCACGGCCTCACCGGCCGGGCCGCGCTCTGGGACGGGGTCGCCCGGTTTCTGGCGGACCGGGGCTTTCAGGTGCTGGCCCCGGACCTCCGGAACCACGGCGACGCCCCCCGGACCCCCGCCGCCAGCCCCAGGGACTGTGCCCGGGACGTAGTCGCCCTCATCGCCGAGGTGGCGCCGGGGCCGGTGGACCTGGTGGGCCACTCCTTCGGCGCGGCCGTCGCCTGGGAGGTGGCGGCGGCCTGGCCCGACCGGGTCCGGCGGCTGGTGCTGGAGGACCAGCCCCCGGTGCCCCCCGCCGCAGGCTGGGCCGAGTGGGAGGCCTGGGCCGCCGCCTGGCCGCCCCGGTTTGCCTCCCGGGAAGAGGGGCTCGCCTACCTCCGCCGGGAAGGCCGGAGCCTCCCCTGGTGGGAGCCGAGCCTGGTCCCCCTCCCCGACGGGGGCTGGGGCTGGGCCTTCGACATCCCTGGGACCCTGGCCATGGCCCGACACCTCTACGAGGCAGACCCGGAGGCCGCCTGGGCGCAGTTGGCCCGGGTGCAGGCCCCCACTCTGGTCCTTCGGGGGAGCGAGAGCACCCACCTCTTGCCGGAGGTGGCCCGGGAGATGGTACGCACCCTCCCCCGGGGGCGCCTCGTCACGGTGCCCGGGGCCGACCACTGGATCCACCGGCGCCCGGAGCCCTACGCCCGGCTGGTCGCGGCCTTCCTCACCGCCGACGACCCCCTGGCCTGCGACCTCCCTCTTCCCGATCCAGGACCCGCAGGGTCCGAAGCCGGTTGAGGGCCGCGGCCAGCTCCAGCAGCCGGGGTCGGGCCCAGTCTCCGGGGGGCACGCCGCCGCCGGCCCAGGCCTCGAGCCCCTGCTCGTCGGCCACCCGGAGGGCCTCCGCCAGGGCCGCCACCGCCGGCCGGTCCCGGAAGAGCCCCTGGCGCAGGGCGTAGA
>QGUP01000233.1 GCA_003242505.1 Bacillota bacterium | reverse complement strand
TCTCCTTGGTCTTCCGGATTACGTCCGGGTCGGTGTGGGGGGAGACGATGAACGCCGCCCCGGCGGCCACCGACCGCTCCACTTCCTCCGGGGTCAGGACCGTCCCCATCCCCGGCACCACATCGGGCAGTTCCCGGGCGATCGCGGCCACGGACTCCAGCGCACCCGGGGAGGGGTAGGTCACCTCGATGCAGCGGATGCCGCCCTTGTAAAGAGCCCGGGCCACGGCGACCGCCTCATGAGGCCCCAGCCCCCGGAGGATGGCCACCACCCGGCTTGCGTGTAAGGCTTCGGCTGCACGGCTCAACGCCCATCACCTCAGTTCCGTCACAATCTCAGCGATTCGCCTCAGTTCTGTTCGCTTATCCGCCGGCCAGACGCTCGCCGACGCTCTCCGCCAGCCGGCGGAGGTTTTCCGCCGTGGGGAACATGTACGCCATGGGAGCCACCAGGACCGGGGTGCGCAGGGGGAACCCCGGGTGGGCCGGGGCGACGAAGAGGGCCGCCTGCCCGTCCCAGTAGCCGCAGGCACCCACCTCCGCCTCCAGGGCCTCCACCCGGAGCCCCCGGGCCCGGAGGCCCGTCTGGATCGCCTCCGCCAGCATCCGGGCCCGGGTGGCGCAGTTGTACTGGAGGACCACCACCAGGTCAGGTCGCAACGGTGTACCCCCCATCCACCGGCAGCAACGCCCCGGTGATGTACCGGGCCTCGTCGGAGAGGAGGAAGGCCACCGCGTCGGCCACCTCCGCCGGCTCGGCCATCCGCCCCATGGGGATCCGGGCGAGGCGCTGCTCCTCCAGCTTCCGCAGCTCCGGGTCCTCGAACCGGGCCCGGATCTCCTCGGTGAGGGTGGGCCCCGGGCAGACCGCGTTCACCCGGATCCGGGGGGCGAGTTCCAGGGCCAGGGACTGGGTGATGGCGCTGACCGCGGCCTTGGCCCCGGTGTACTGCATCCGGCCGGTCTTGGGCCGGACCGCCGCGGAGGAGCTGAGGTTGACCACCGCCCCGGTCAGCTCCGTGGCCGCCAGCCGGCGGGCGAACTCCCGGGTCATGACCACCATGGTGACCACGTTGGAAGCGTAGGCGGCGTGCAGGGCCTCCGGGGTGAGGTCCGCGAGGGTGCGCCGCTCCCGGCCGCCACCGACGTTGTTCACCAGGAGCTGGGGCACCCCCACCTGCCCGGTGACGGCGTCAAACAGCCGGGCGACGGCCTCGGGGTCCGACACATCGCAGGTGAAGGCAAAAAGTCGCTCCCCGGAGACCGGATTCGGCTCCCGGTCCACCATGACCACGGTGGCGCCGTCGGCGTGCAGCCGCTCGGCGATGGCCCGGCCGATCCCCCGGCGGGCCCCGGTGACCACCGCAATCTTGCCTGCCAGCCCCCGCATCCTACCACCCCCTCACGGACGGATGACCACCTTCAGCCCCTCGCCCCGGGCCACCCGGTCGAAGCCCGCATGGACCTCGGCCAGGGGCAGCTCGGTGGTGATGAGAGGCCGCAGGTCGATGGCACCGGAGGCGAGCCAGCGGAGGGTGGTGTCGTACTGGTTGGGGCCGGAGCCGTTGGCCCCGAAGACCGCCAGCTGCTTGTAGTGTAGAAGGTTGGTGTTCAGCACCGCCTCGGGCCGGTCGTGGGGCAGGCCGGCAAAGAAGCTGACCCGGCCGGCAGGGCGGGCGAGCTCCAGCGCCAGGCGCTGGGCCTCCGCCGACCCGGCGGCGACGATCACCACGTCAAGCCCCAGTCCGGTGAGCTGCCGGACCCGCTCCACCGGGTCCTCCTGCCGGGAGTTGATGACAAAGTCCGGCCGGAACCGGCGGGCCTCCTGGATCCGGCCCTCGGAGATCTCGATGAAGCCCACCAGCGCTGCGCCCTGGGCCCGGGCCTGCAGCAGGTGCATCACCCCGATGGGCCCGGCGCCGATGATGCCCACGGTCTCCCCGGGGCGGATGTTCAGGAGCCGCTGGCCGTTGTAGACCGCGGTGAAGGGCTCGACCAGCGCCGCCGCGGTGAGGTCGAAAGGATCCGGAAGCTTGCGGACGTTCCCCAGGCGAATCGCCGCCGCAGGGATCCGGACGTACTCGGCGAAGGCACCGTCGTAATCAAAGCCGATGATGGTCCGGTGCAGGCAGAGGTTCTCGAGCCCCTGCCGGCAGTAGACGCACATGCCGCAGGAGATCCCGGGGACCACCATCACCCGGTCCCCTTCGGCGAACCCTTCCACCGCCGCCCCCACCCGGGCCACGACGCCGGAGAACTCGTGGCCCAGGATCCGGCGGCCCTTGATCCGGGTGTGGCCTGCCTTGAAGGTCCGGAGGTCGGTGCCGCAGATGGAGCAGGCGTGGACCCGGACCAGGATCTCCTCCGGGCCGACCTCCGGCACGGGCACCTCCTCCACCCGCATGTCGCCGGGCTGGTAGAAGACAAGGGCCTGCATGGTCTTTGTCACGTCCAGTCCACCTCCATGCCGAATGCCGCGGCCTCCTGGCGGATCTCCGCCGCCACCTTGGCCGGAATGGGGATCCCCCGCTCCAGCCGCTCCTGCCGGGTCCGGGCCTCCAGCTCGCCGGGCAGGAAGACCCCGGGGGAGCCGGCCGCCGGCGGGCAGCCGTGCACCTTCGCCACCACCTCCTCCACCTCGGCGAGGAACCGGTCCTGGCCGGCGAAGTGCTCCGGGTCGATCGCGGCGAGGAGGAAGCTGACGTTCTGCCCCCGGTCCAGGCCGTGGTGCAGGGAGGCCACCTTGTCCATGCAGCCGCCGCCGGAGAGGGCCCCGGTCAGGAGGTCGATGCAGAGGGAGAGGCCGTACCCCTTGGGACCGCCCAAGGGCATCAGAAGCCCCTTCAGGGCCTTCTCCGGGTCGGTGGTGGGCCGGCCCTCCGGGTCCAGGGCCCACCCCTCCGGGATCGGCGTCCCCTTCTCCCGGGCCAGGTAGATCTTGGACTTGGCCGCCGCGCTGGTGGCCATGTCGAGGATGATCGGCTCCCCCTCCCGGCGGGGCACGGCGACAGACAGGGGGTTGGTCCCCAGGAGGGGCCTGCGGCCGCCCCAGGGGGCCATGCTCGGCGGGGCGTTAGAAAGGGTGATGCCAACGAGCCCATGGAGCGCCGCCATGCGGGCGTAGTAGAAGGCCGCCCCCAGGGTGGTGTTGTTCATGCACAGCGCCAGGAAGATGCCGGTCTGGCGGCAGCCGGCGATGGCCCGTTCCATGGCGAAGGTCCCGGCGATGGCCCCCAGGCCGTTGTCGCCGTCCACCAGGATGTAGGCCGGGCCGCTCCGGACGATCCGGACCTGCGGGCGGGGGTTGGTCGCCCCCGCCCGCAGCCGCCGCAGGTAGGTGCCGAGAGCCGCCACCCCGTGGGAATCGACCCCCCGGAGACTGGCCTCCACCATGCTCTCGGCCACGGTCCGGGCATCGGCCTCGGTGAGCCCGGCCGCGGTCAGCAGCCGGGCCACCTCCGCCCGCAGCCGGTCCGCCGGGATCCATACCGTTGCGGCTGTCTCCGTCACGAGGCCTTCCCCCCAGCGGCCTCCGCCTCTTCGGCCTCAGGCAGGTCGGAGTACCGGGTCTTCAGGATCCAGAAGCCCGCGACCAGGAAGGCCACCGAGAGGAGGATGCCGATCCAGTTCACCTCGGCGAACTCGAGGGTCCCCCAGATGACCGGGCTGGTCTTCAGCCAGGAGATCTGGGTGGCGCCCTCGGGGATCTGCTGGCCGACCTGGATGGCCAGCTCGGTGAAGGCCGGCGCCACCTTCGTGGCACCCCACAGGGAGACGGCCAGGACCACGACGCCGAGGATCAGGGACCGGACCAGGTCGCCGCCGACGATGGCCACCACCGGACCCATCAGGCAGCCGAAGTTGCCCAGGTCGCCGAAGGGCAGCACCTTGTTGCCAGGCAGGGTGACCGAGAGCAGGACCAGGACCGGGATCAGCAGCACCGCGGAGACGATGGTGGACGGGTGACCGGCCAGGATCGGCCAGTCGAGGCCGATGTAGAACTCCCGTCCGGAGAGCCGCTTCTTCATGAACTCCGAGGCCGCCTCGGAGATGGGCATCAGCGCCTCCATGAAGATGGACGCCATCCGCGGCAGGAGCACCATGGTCGCCGCGACGGTGACGCCGAGCTGGAGGATCTTCTCCACCTTGTAGCCCGCCAGGATGCCGATGATCAGGCCCATGATCAGTTAGAGTCCCAGGTAGAGTGTAAAATGCCGGGGAGTCCGGGCGGTGGTTGACAGAAAAGGTCACCGGCGCGTTCCCTTCGAGTAGAAGCACAACCAACCACCTGAAGGGGGTCACGACGCCGATGA
>QGUP01000232.1 GCA_003242505.1 Bacillota bacterium | reverse complement strand
TGCCGCCGGACCTGCTGCGGACGGCGGTGGAGGCCCTGCCCCTCCCCGCGGTCTACCACCGGAGCCTGCTGGGCCGGCTGCAGGAGATGGCCGCGGCCCAGACCCCGGTCACCCTGGGAGAGGCGGTGGTTCTTCTCCTGGCCCAGGGGATCCTCAAGCCCGCGGCCTTTGTGGCGGTGCTGGTCGCGGTCACCTGGGCCGTCAGCTGGGGGGTGCAGTGGATCTCACACCTGGCGGACCGGCTCCCGGTGGTGGGGACCGCCAACCGGGGACTGGGGGCCCTGGCGGGGTTCGGGGAGGTGCTTCTGGTCCTCACCCTCGCTGCGGCCCTCCTCACGCCCATCCTCACCCTGCCGGCCTTCCGCTCTTTTACCGGCGGCATCGCCGGGTCCCGGCTGGTCCCGTGGCTCCTGGAACTGTACGGCTGGCTGGCAGCGGCGATCTTCGGCGGGGCAGGCGGGTACTTTCTCCCCGGGTAGGCCCCGGCAGACCATCACCGGGAGGGTTGTGCCGTGGAGATCGTCCGGTATTCCATCGGCGACGTGGTGCGGCTCAAAAAGCCCCATCCCTGCGGCTGCGACACCTGGGAGGTCTACCGGACCGGGGTGGACTTTGGCCTCCGGTGCCGGGGGTGCGGCCACCGGGTGATGGTCCCCCGGCCCAAGTTTGAAAAGGCGGTCCGGCAGCGGTGGCCCCTGGGAGAAGGCGCGCCCGACCCGCCGCCGCCCAAGCCTGCCCAGGGAAAGGGCCAGAAGCGGCGGTGACCCGGCAGGGGCCGGCGCAGGCGCAGGGCCGGGGAAAGCAGCAGGCATCGGCAGGGCCGCGGAAAGCAACAGGCATTGATTGAATCGGGTGTGGGCCCGTGCTATAATTGATGCCGTTCGTCGAGCGCAGCGGTTTTCGCTGCCTCCCTGCCCTCTTTTCGGAAGAGGGCCGTCAAGTCCATGGGGAGGAGGTGTGGCCCGTGCGGTCCTACGAGGTCCTGATGGTGGTCCGCCCGGACCTGGATGACGAGGCCACCAAGGCGGTGGTGGAGAAGGCCAAGGGCGTGATCACCAACAACGGTGGTATCATTGAGAAAGAGGATCTCTGGGGTAAGCGTCGCCTCGCGTACGAGATCCGGCACTTCAAGGAAGGCTATTACGCCGTGATCAACTACAAGGCCCAGCCGGAGGTCACCGCCGAGCTGGACCGGGTGCTGAAGATCACCGACGAGGTGATCCGGTTCCTGATCGTCCGGGAGGACGACTGACCAGGAACCGTCGCCGGAGGAAACGTTGCCGGAGGCCGGGGGTGGGCGGTCGTGTACAATCGCATCGTGCTGGTCGGGCGGCTGACCAGGGACCCTGAACTCAGGCACACGCCGACCGGCAAGGCCGTGGCCCAGTTTCGCCTCGCGGTGGACCGGGGCACGACCAACGCCCAGGGAGAGCGGCAGACGGACTTTATCGACGTCGTCGTCTGGGAGCGCCAGGCCGAACTGGTCAGCCAGTACCTGACCAAGGGCCGGCTGGTCCTGGTGGAGGGCCGGCTGGAGATGCGGCAGTACGACGCCCAGGACGGCACCCGGCGCACTGTCTACGAGGTCCGGGCCAACACCGTCAAGTTCCTCGACCGGGCCAGCGCCGCCAGCGAGGCGGCCGTCGACCGGTCGGGCTTCGGGGGCGGCTTCCGGGAGGAGCCGGAGCCCATGGAGCCCATTCCCTTCGGCTCCGACTTCAACCCGGAGGATGACGACGTCCCCTTCTGAGGCCCGGACGCCAGCGAGACGCCCGAATCAGGGCATGGCCGGGCCGGTCTGTGCACCGGGCCCGGTTCCACCTGCGCCCCGGGCAGGTGGTGCGCCCCCCCCGGAGCGGGGGCGCCGGGAGCATGGCTCTCCGACCATACTGCAGCGAGGAGGCGACATCGTGCGTCGGGAGCGCGGTCGTCGGCCCAAGAAGCGGGTCTGCTCTTGGTGCGTGGATAAGATCGAGACCATCGACTACAAGGACGTGGGCCGGCTGAAGCGGTTCATCACCGAGCGGGGGAAGATCCTGCCCCGGCGGATCTCCGGGAACTGCGCCAACCACCAG
This sequence comes from Bacillota bacterium, assembly GCA_003242505.1. Taxonomy (GTDB): domain Bacteria; phylum Bacillota; class Sulfobacillia; order Symbiobacteriales; family ZC4RG38; genus ZC4RG38. Next base: position 2,249 of record QGUP01000232.1, on the reverse strand, counting down.
CGGCAGCTGACCCGGGCGATCAAGCGGGCCCGGATCGTTGCCCTGCTGCCCTTCACCGTGGAGTAGCCGGAGATTGTCGGTCACAGGGGGCACCGGTCAGGTGCCCCCTTGCTGTTGCTGGGGGCGAGCCGGGCCTGGCCGGCGCGGCGGCCGGGGCAGCAGGGAACCCCGGCCCTGCCGGAGAATGCAGGGTGCAGGCGCGGGGCAGCCCGGCCCGCCGGGCCGGGCCCCGGGGACGGTGGGGGCGAGAGCCGTCACCTGTCGGGAGGTCGGGAGGGCTGACCATGAAGGTGATACTGAAGCAGGATGTAAAGGGTCTTGGTAAGAAGGGTTCCGTGGTGGAGGTGGCCGAGGGCTACGCCCGGAACTACCTCTTCCCCCGGGGGCTGGCGGTGGAGGCCGCCGGCGGCGCCATGCGGGCCCTGGAGGAGCAGAAGAAGGCGGAGCGGATGAAGGAGGAGCGGCTCCGCCGGGAGGCCCAGGCCCTCCGGGACCGGCTCCACGGCCAGACGGTCCGGGTGCCGGTCCGGGCGGGGGAGGGCGGCCGGCTCTTCGGCTCGGTCACCACCAAGGACATCGCGGACGCCATCTCCAGGCTCCTGGGGCAGGAGTTTGACCGCAAGAAGGTGGAGCTGGAGGAGCCGATCAAGGCCCTTGGCACCTATCCGGTGCTTCTGCGGCTGGGCTACGAGATCACCGCGCAGATTCGGGTGGAGGTCGTGGCCCAGCAGTAGAGCCCGGGGATGTCGCAAGAGAACGTCCCCCAGGGAGCACGACACTGAATCTGCCCAGGGACAAGGGGCGAAAAGGAGAGCGGATGAACGAGATTCTCGAGAAGCTGATCCGCCCCGCCGGCCCGGAGAACGGGCTGCGGCTGACGGCGGAGGGAGAGCTGCGCAAGGAGATCGGCGCCCTGTTTCAGTTGCTGGTGCAGATGCACGGGGCGGAGCGGCTGGTGGTCAAGGCCGCCAAGCTCGAGGCCCTGGGGCTGATGCGGTCGGACCGGGTGGAGGACCACGCCCTGGCCCTGATGCGCCTGGTCCGGGAGGACCCGGCCCTGGGACCGGCTCCCGCCATCGAGGAGATCCCCCGGATCCTGGAGGAACTGGAGGACCTGCTGGCGGACCAGATCGCCCGGCGGAATGTGGAGGAGAGCCTGGAGAAAAAGGTCGCCGAGCGGATGCAGCAGCGGCACGAGGAGTACGTCCGGGAGGTCCGGCTCCAGGTGATGCGGGAGGAGGCCGGCCCCGAGACGGCCCACAGCCTGAAGAAGCTGGCGGAGCTGAAGGCCCTCTGGCGCACCCGGCTCAGCCGCTCGGCCCTGGAGATGATGCGGCCCACCTCCCTGGACCAGGTGGTGGGGCAGGAGGCCGCGGTCCGGGCGGTGCTGGCGAAGCTCGCCTCTCCCTTCCCCCAGCACATCCTCCTCTACGGCCCGCCGGGGGTGGGGAAGACCACCGTGGCCCGGCTGGCCCTGGAGGCGGCCAAGGCCCTGCCCTTCACCCCCTTCGGGCCGAAGGCGCCCTTTGTCGAGGTGGACGGCACCACCCTGCGGTGGGACCCCCGGGAGATCACCAACCCCCTCCTGGGGTCGGTCCACGACCCCATCTACCAGGGAGCCCGGCGGGAACTGGCGGAGACCGCGGTCCCCGAGCCCAAGCTCGGCCTGGTCACCGAGGCCCACGGCGGGGTGCTCTTCATCGACGAGATCGGGGAGATGGACCCGATCCTCCAGAACAAGCTTCTGAAGGTCCTCGAGGAGAAGAAGGTCACCTTCGACTCCGCCTACTACGACCCGGACGACCCCAACGTCCCCCGGTGGATCAGGCTCCTCTTTGAGGAGGGGGCGCCCGCGGACTTCATCCTCATCGGCGCCACCACCCGGAGCCCGGAGGAGATCTCCCCGGCCCTCCGCTCCCGGTGCGCGGAGGTCTTCTTCGAGCCCCTCACCCCGGAGAACGTGGCTCGGATCGTCCGGGAGGCGGCCCAGCGCCTCGGGATCCGGCTGGAGGACGGGGTGGCGGAACTGGTGGCGGACTACACCATCGAGGGGCGCAAGGCCGTCGGGATCCTGGCCGACGCCTACAGCATCGCCCTCTACCAGGCGGCCGAGTCCGGCGCCTGGCCCGAGGACCTCCCCCGGGCCCGGCCCCGCGGGCGGAGCCGCCGGCACCCGGTCCTGCCGCCGGTGACCGTCACCCGGGAACAGGTCCTGGAGGTGATCCGGATCAGCCGGCTCACCCCCCAGG
>QGUP01000231.1 GCA_003242505.1 Bacillota bacterium | reverse complement strand
GCCAGGAGGCATAGCTCCATCGCCCGGCCGAGGCCCACCAGCCGGGGGAGGAGGTAACTGAGCCCGGTGTCCGGCACCAGGCCCACCCGGGCGAAGGCGGAGGTGAAGACCGCCGCCTCGTGGGCGATCCGCAGGTCGCAGGCCAGGGCGAGGCTCATCCCCGCCCCCGCGGCCACCCCGTTCACCGCCGCCAGCACCGGCTTCTCCAGCCGCTGGATCTGCAGAGAGAGCGGGTTGTAGTACCGCCGGACCAGGTCGCTGAACTCCAGGTCCGGGGGCACCTCCGCGAGGTCCTGGCCGCTGCAGAAGGCCTTCCCCGCGCCGGTGATCACCACCGCCCGGACCCCGGGGTCCTTCTCCGCGCGCCGGAGGGCCTCGGCCAGTTCCCGGTGCATCTGCTGGTTGAAGGCGTTGTAGGTCTCCGGGCGGCTGAGGGTGATCACCGCCACCCCGCCGCCGGTCTCGTAGCGAACCGTCTCCCAGTTCACCGTCGGCTCCTCCCCCACCTCGATCGCCCCTGCTGGACCGCCCCGCCGCTGCTGCCCCTCCTTTACCGCCCCTGCCTTCACCGCCCCTGCCACCGGGGCGGCCGCTTCTCCCGGAAGGCCCGCATTCCTTCCTTTTGATCTTCGGATGCAAAGAGCAGGTAGAAGGCCTTGCGCTCGTAGTCGAGCCCCACCGCCAGGGTGGTGTCAAAGGCCCGGAGCACCGCCTCCCGGGCGAGGCGCACCGCCACCGGGGGCTGGGAGGCCACCTTCCGGGCCAGGGCCACCGCCTCGGCGAGGTACAGCTCCCGGGGCACCACCCGGTTGACGAGGCCCCAGGCCAGGGCCTCCCGGGCGGTGAGGACCCGGCCGGCCAGCACCACCTCCATGGCGATGGCCTTGCCCACCGCCCGGGTAAGGCGCTGGGTGCCCCCGGCCCCGGGCATCGCCCCGATCCCGGTCTCCGGCTGGCCGAACCGGGCGGTCTCGCTGGCGACGATGAGGTCGCAGAGCATGGCCAGCTCGCACCCCCCGCCCAGGGCGTACCCGCTCACCGCGGCCACCTTGGGCAGGGGCGACTGGGCGATCCGGTCCCAGACCGCAAACTGGTCCCGGAGGTACATCTCGATGGCTCCGGCCTCGGCCATCTCGTCGATGTCCGCCCCGGCGGCGAAGCACTCCTCGCTGCCGTGGATGACCACGCAGCGGACCCCGGGATCGGCCTCGAAGGCCACGAGGGCCCGGGCGATCTCGTCCATCGTCTGCAGGCGGAGGGCGTTGCGCTTTTCCGGCCGGTGGATCTCGATCCGGCCCACCGGCCCTTCCCGGCTCACCCGGATGTCGGCGTAGGTCACCCCGCCCCCTCCCCCGGCTCAGGCGTCCTGCACCTCGGCGATGTGCAGGCTGACGAGGTCCCGGGCAAAGCCCATCAGGTCCTTTCCGGCGGCCCGCCCCTCGGGGGAACTGAGGGCCGCTTCCAGGTCCGCCAGGCTGTCGAAGTACATCTCCGCCATCAGGTAGTAGGGGCTCTCCCCCATGGGGCTGCCGGTGACCCGGGCCACCTCCATCCGGCGCAGTCCCGGCATCCGGGCCGCCAGGGGGGCATGGACCTCCCGGTAGTGGCGGTCGAAGGCCTCCGGGTCCGCCGGACGCCTGTAGAGGGCGACCAGCTTCACCATCCCGCGCTCCTCCCCCTCATGAGGCTGTCCGAACCGGCTATCTTGTTTGCCAAAATCGAATCTCATTTCATTCTATCTATTGAGCAAACGCTTGGTCAAGACAGGTTGGGCCTCCCATCCCCGGCCCTGTTGTCCGGCCCCAGCACACCGACGCCCCGGAGCCAGGGACCCCTTCGGTCCCCGGCACCGGGGCGTTGTCCGCTGGTGCGAAACTCCTACCGCTGGCCCTCCTGGCCGGCCCGGGCCTCCCGGAGCGCCCGGGCCACGTGCTGGAAGAGGTGGGCGAGCATCGTCGCCTCGTCGGCCCGGGGCGCAGCCCGGAGCAGGACCGCCCGCAGCCGCTCCACCGAGCGGGCCACCCGGGCGTCGGTGGTACCGGGGTAGAGGGCCCGGAGCAAGTCGGCAACGGCCCGAAACATCTCCTCCCGCTGCCGGCCCGAAGCCAGCCGGGCGTCCTCCTCCAGGGCCCGGAGGAGGCTGCGGGGCTCATCCCCCTGGGGCGGGGCCCCCGGATCCGGCGGAGCGCAGGGGCCGAGGGACCTGGCCGGGGGCAGGAGGGGCTGGTCCGCCAGGCCGATGGCCGCGAGCCACAACTCGTAGGCCACCACCAGAGCCGCCTGGGCCAGGTTGAGAGAGCGGTTCTCCGGCGCCGTGGGGATGGTAATGATCCCGTGGCAGTCCAGGAGGGCCTCGTTGGGGAGGCCGTCCTTCTCCCGGCCGAAGAGCACCGCCACCAGCCCGCCGGGCTGATTGCCGGTCCCAGCCACCGCACCAGGGGCTGACGGCACGGCCGCGCCCCCGCCGGCTTCCGCCTCGGCCGCGAGGGCCGCGGCCCGGAGCATCAGGCCCGCGCCCTGGCGAGGGGTCAGCCGCTCCCGGCGCACCTCCCGGGGCCGGCTGGTGGTCCCCAGCACCAGGCCGCAGTCCGCCAGGGCCGCGGGCAGGTCCGGGTATCGCTCCACCCCGGCCACAATCGCCTCGGTGTGGTGGGCAATCCCCAGAATGCGGTACGGGTCAAAGGCTGCCGGCTCTACCAGCCGCAGCCGGCGCAGGCCAAAGTTGCTCATCACCCGGATAACGCCGGCCACGTTCACCACGTCCTGGGGCTGGTACAGGACCAGCACCACCCGGTCCAACAGGGCCCGGCCCAGGACCGGTCCGGCCGGCGCCTCCCCCGGGGCCTCCGCGGCCGGCGTACCCTCCTGGGCGGGGCCAGGGGCCGCGACCGCCGCCGGCGCTGCCGCCGGGGCCTCTCCCAGGGCCGGGGCCTGCGGGCCGCCTGCCGCGGCCTTCCCGCCGCCTGCCGCCAGGGCGATCCGGCCGGCCACCCGCCGGTCCGCCGGGGCCAGAGGGTAGGCGAGCAGGTCCCCCCGGGTCACCCAGGCGATCTCCTGCCCCTCCCGGGGGCTGGGTTCCCCCGCCACCCGCCGGCATCGGTAAAAGATGATGACCGCCTGGCGGCCGGCGTCCGGGTCCAGGTGGGTCTCCACGTCAACGAGGGACTCCACCTCCACCTCGCACCCCAGTTCTTCCCGGATCTCCCGGCAGAGGGCGGCCTCGGGGGTCTCCCCGGGCTCCACCTGGCCGCCGGGAAACTCCCAGTAGCCTCCCAGGTGGCGGTCTGGCCGCCGGCGGGTGAGGAGCACCCGATCGCCTTCCTGGACGATGGCTGCGGTGACGAGCAGTTGACGCATGCGGCTCCCTCCGAACGCTGAAGCCTCGAATCCCCCGACCTCACCCCGGTTCGCCCCGGACCGCCAGGGTTCCTGCCAGCCCCCGAGGGTGGGGCCGCCGGCCCCTGCCGGCCCCCGGGGCCGGGACTGCCGGAGTTCCTGCGGGTCCGAGGGTTGACGGGAAGCCGGCCATCGGCTACCATAGCGCGGCAGTCTCTTTGAACGCCGGAGCACCTTGAACGCCTGGGTCACCCTGCCCTTTGCATCAACCCTCTGGCCGGTGCGGGCACCGCCGAGTGCTGCAGAGGCACCGGGGATGCGTAGGAGGCAGTGCGTGTGGCTATTTTCGCCATCGGGGACCCTCACCTCTCCCGGGCCCAACCCAAGCCCATGGATATCTTCGGCCCCCAGTGGGCGAACCACGCCGAGCGGCTCTTCGCCAACTGGCGGGCCACCGTCGGGGCCGACGACGTGGTGCTGGTGCCCGGGGACATCTCCTGGGCGATGGACCTGGAGGAAGCCTTCCTCGACCTCCAGGACCTCGATGCCTTGCCGGGGACCAAGGTCCTGATCCAGGGCAACCACGACTACTGGTGGCAGTCCATCAGCAAGATCCGGGCCCTCCCCCTGCCCACCATGCGCTTTATCCAGAACGACCACGTCATGCTCCCGGGACAGCTGGCCATTTGCGGCACCCGGGGGTGGCTCCTGCCCGGCGCTCCGGGCTGGGACGAGGACCCGGCCCACAACCAGAAAATCTACGCCCGGGAGGTGGGGCGGCTCCAGCTCTCGCTCCAGAGCGCCCTCAAGGCCGGCGCCACCTCGATCCTGGTGATGATGCACTACCCGCCGGTAGGGGAGGACGGCGCCCCCACAGAGTTCAGCCGAGTCCTCTCGGCCACTCCGGGGGTCCGGCTCTGCGTTTACGGCCACCTCCACGGTCCCAGCGCCCACAGCCGGGCCTTCCAGGGCGTCCTGGACGGGGTGGAGT
>QGUP01000230.1 GCA_003242505.1 Bacillota bacterium | reverse complement strand
ATAGGAGCCTCACCCCACGGAATCCTTTGGGATTCTGAGAGCGGTGGACACTCTCGGGGTGAGGTTCCTACTTTATTTGCCCAGCCTTTTCCTGCTGCCCCGCCCCACTAAAATGTTACGCGGTGGGCCGGGGCCCGCGGCTCGGCGGCAGCGGCCGGTGCCGGCCCCGGCCCCGGGGCTGCCACCGCCTCCCCGTCGCCCACCGCCACCGCCGCCTCCGGCGCCACCGGCCGGCCGCAGTGGAAGCAGAACCGGGCCCCCGCCACCAGGGGGGTGCCGCACCGGGGGCACCGGCTCGCGAGGTAGACCTGCCGGCCGGGCTGCCGGGAGAAGGGGGACCGGGCCAGGTGCTCATCCACCTGCCGCAGCCCCCGCACCCAGAGGAAGGCCACCAGGGGATAGAGGAGGATGAAAGCCAGCTGGTCCCCGGGATCCAGGACCAGGAGGTCGTAGAGCCCGTGGAGCAGCACCGGCACCGCCAGGGCCGCAGCCCCCATCAGCCGCCGCCGGAGCCCCGGGGGCTTGAACTTGGCCCGCCCCAGGTAGTATCCCATGGCAACGCCGAACATCGCGTGGGCCGGCACCGCCAGCACCGCCCGGGCGATGCCGACGGAGACGTCGGACTGGGAGAGCACGTAGGCGATGTTCTCAATGGTGGCAAAGCCCAGGGAGGCCGCGGCCGAGTACAGGATGGCATCGTAGGGTTCGTTGAGGTTGGGATTCCGCCAGGCCACCCACCAGACCGCCGCCAGTTTGAAGGACTCTTCGAGGAGCCCGGCGGCGACAAAGGCCTGCCACCAGGGCCAGAGCCGGCCGCCGGGGAGGCTCATCGCCTCCGCCACGGGCGCCAGCACCTGCTCCCCCACCACCGCCACCGGTACGGCCATCAGGGCCCCGGCGAAGAAGGTCCGGGTGACCAGCGCCAGGGGCTCCCGTTCGTGATGGTCCTTCAAATAGAGATACAGCAGCAGAAAGAGTCCGGGCGCAACGGCCAGCGCCAGGAGCTCGAGCACCTTTCCCACGCCTTGCCCCCCACCACGGAAGGGTGTCTCGTTCCACGGCAGCCCTCAGGCCGTCCCCGCCGCTTCCCCGAGGCACTGCCAGAACCGCTCCCGGGTCAGTTCCATCAGGAGCACCGGCCCCCGGTCGCCCCGGCGCCGGCTGGGGGCGAGCACCCCCTGGGGCTCAAAGCCGCACCGCCGGTAGAGCCGCACCGCCCGGTGGTTCTCCTGGTAGACCCGGAGGTAGACCGTCCGGAGCCCCCAGGAGCCGAAGGCGACCTGCAACAGGGTACGGAGGGCGTCGGTGCCGTACCCCCGCCCCCAGTGCTCCTTCTCCCCGATGAGGATCCGCAGTTCGCCGGTGCCTAGCCGCCAGTCGATCTGGTCGACCTCGATCTCCCCGATGAGGTCGCCCCGGACCTCGATCCCCAGGGCCCGGGTCCGGCCGCCGGAGCGGATGCGGCGATACCACTCCAGGGGGCTGCCCCCGGCGCCCCCGAACTTCTTCCCTGTCAGGGCGGTGACCTCCGGGTCCTCGTCCCAGGCCGCCAGCCGGGGCAGGTCCTCGGTGCCGATGGGCCTGAGCCGCACCCACCGGCCCCTGGAGCACTCCTCCGGCCACCGTTCCCTCTGTGTGCTCCCTCTCGCCATCCTACGTCCCCATTTGCTTGGATTGGGCGGGGGCTCGGGCGGCCCGCCCAGGTCCGAACAGGGACTAGGGGTTCGACAGGCCGGGACAGGCTTCCTCCCGGTAGATTCTCTCTGGCCCGACAGCCGGTCCCAGGGGCGGGGTCCGACAGCCGGTCCGAGGCGCGGGGCCCAAGGCCGACCGCCCGCCCCCGGCCCCGCCCGGCTGCCTCTGGGGCGGCCGGCAGCAGGAGGACACCCGGGCGGCCGGCAGCAGGAGGGCGCAGGAAACCGGCGAATTCTCTACTTCGTTCCATTGTACGAAGCTTTGGCCGCAATGGAAAAGAGGGATGGCTGTGGGGCTCCGCGCCTGGCAAGCCGACCTCCTGCTGCTGGCGGTGACCGCCGTCTGGGGAGCGACCTTCCCGATGGTGAGGGCCGCGACCACCCCACCGGAAGGGATTCCCACCTTCGCCTTTCTGAGCCTCCGCTTCGATCTGGCCGCGCTGGTCCTGGGACTCCTCACCTGCCGCCGGCTCGCCCGGTCCGGCTTGCGCACCTGGGCGGCCGGCGCCGTCATCGGCCTCATCCTCTTCTCCGCTTACGCCCTCCAGACCCTGGGCCTGGGCATGACCACCGCCGCCAAGGCCGGGTTCATCACCGGCCTGTCGGTGGTCCTGGTGCCGGTGGTCAGCCTCCTCTGGCTCCGGCGGCCCCCTGCCCCCGGGGCCTGGGCCGGGGTCTTTCTGGCCTTCGGCGGTCTGGCCCTCATGAGCCTCGACGGCTCCAGCCTCATCCCCGGCCCGGGGGACCTCCTGGTCCTGGGCTGCGCCGTCGGCTTTGCCCTCCACATCGCCGCGGTGGCCCGGTGGGCCGGGCCCCACGACCCGGCGGCGCTGGCGACCATCCAGGTGGCCGTCGCCGCCCTGGCCTCCCACCTCCTGGCCGCGGCCACCGGGGCCTGGCCGGGGTGGGGCGCCATCGGCGGCCAGGTCTGGCAGGCGGTGGTCATCACCGGGCTCTTTGCCACCGCCGGGGCCTTCTGGCTCCAGAACACCCTGCAGCCCTACACCACCCCGACCCACACCGCGCTCATCTTCTCCGCCGAGCCCATCTGGGCCGCCCTCTTCGCCTGGTGGCTCGCCGGCGAGACCCTCACTCCCCGGGGCTACCTGGGCGGCAGCCTGATCCTGGCCGGGATGCTCCTCGCGGAACTGCCCGGCCTCCGGCTCCCGGGCCGCCGGGCCGCCGCGGCAGGCGACCGGCCCGCCCAGGAAGGTGCCCAGGCGGGCGCCCGGGAAGGGGGCCGGACAACGGCCCAGGAACGAGGCCGGGCGGCCGCCCGCTGAACACGCAGGGCCGAGGGTCCCCCGCCGGCCTGGGGACCCTCGGCCTCTCGCTACCCGGCCCTATCTGCACCGTCGCAGCCCTACCGGCTGTGCCGCACCTGCTCCAGGAGCCAGCCCCACACCGCATCCCGGTTGTGGCCGGTCTCCGCGGAGAAGACCACCAGGGGCTCGCCGGCCTGAAGCCGGAGGGTCCGGCGCACCGTCTCCTCGTGCTGGGGCCACTGGGACCGGCCGACCTTGTCGGCCTTGGTCGCCACCAGCAGCCGGGTCTTCCCGTAGTGCCGGAGCCAGTCGTACATCTGCTGGTCGTCGGCGGTGGGCGGGTGCCGGAAGTCGACGATCTGCACCACCGCCACCAGGCAGGGCCGCTCCCGAAGGTAGCCGTCGATCAGCCGGGCCCAGTGCTGCCGCATCGCCCGGGAGACCTTGGCGTAGCCGTAGCCGGGCAGGTCGACCAGGTAGAACCGGGGCTGCCCGGGCGGCATCACCCGGTAGAAGTTGAGGGTCTGGGTCCGGCCGGGCTGGTTGGAGGTCCGGGCCAGGTTCTTCCGGCCAACGAGGGTGTTGATCAGGCTGGACTTGCCCACGTTGGATCGGCCCACCAGGGCGATCTCCGCCAGCCCGTCGGTGGGGAACTGGTCCGGCCGCGCCGCCGAGATGACAAACTCCGCCGGCACCGGCGGCCGGGGAATGGCCACGCCGCCGGGGAGGCCTGTCACGTGGGCAGACCCCCGTGCTCCTGGGGCATCTGGGGCTCCGGCGTCGGCACCGGCGGCGGCGGCAGCGCGGCCAGTTCCTGCTCCTGGGGCTTCTCCAGCAGCGCGACCTCCAGCACCTGGTCCATGTGGTCGACAAAGACGAAGTTCAGCCGGCGGCGGACCTGGGGCGGCACCTCCTCCAGGTCCTTCTCGTTCTCCCGGGGCAGGATGACCGTCGAGATCCGGGCCCGGTGGGCCGCCAGCACCTTCTCCTTCACCCCGCCGATGGGCAGCACCCGGCCCCGGAGGGTGATCTCACCGGTCATGGCCACGTCGTGGCGCACCGGCCGGCCGGTGAGGGCCGAGATCACCGCGGTGGCCATGGTGATCCCCGCAGACGGCCCCTCCTTGGGCACCGCCCCCTCGGGGACGTGGATGTGGACGTCCACCTTGGTGTGGAACTCCTCGTCCAGCCCCAGTTCCCGGACCCGGGAGCGGATATAGCTGAAGCCGGCGTGGGCGGACTCCCGCATCACCTCGCCGAGCTTGCCGGTGAGCAGGAGATTGCCCTTCCCCTTCATCACCGTCACCTCGATGGGCAGCACGTCGCCGCCCACCTCGGTGTACACGAGGCCCGTGGCAACCCACACCGGG
>QGUP01000229.1 GCA_003242505.1 Bacillota bacterium | reverse complement strand
TATTTAAACAAGAAAAGGGATTCCGAGTCCTGTACCGGCTCCGGGGCTTCGGGATGTGGATAAGAGACAGGACCAGTTCCCCGGCCAGTCCCCGGATGAGCGCGGTGTAGGCGAAGGTGGCGCCCACCGCCCCGCACCCCACGACCCCCAGCCGGATGCCCTGCATCCCTGTGTGCACCGGCGTCGCCTCCGTTCCTGCCTGCTGGCTCCCTGTGGCTGGCGAACTCGGGCTGCGGCCGGGACCCCTGGACCCGCTGGACTCCGGCCGTGGGCCGGAACCCGGCGCCCGGCCCTGGCGGAGCCCTGGACCCGGCGGACCCCGGGTGCGGCCCGTCCTCGCCCTTAGCCTCTTTCCCCGGCGGGGGGATTATGCCTGGGGCCGTGCTCCCCCGAGGCTTCCGGAGAGCGCTCGCCGGGCGGCAGGGGGCGCCGCGGCCCGGGCTGTGGACCTGGAAAGGAGGGGCAGGCGGTGGTGCGGGAGTACATCCTGGCCCTGGACCAGGGCACCACCTCGTCGAGAGCCATCCTCTTCGACCGCTGGGGCCGGGTGGTGGGCCAGCGCCACGAGGCAGTGCCCCAGATCTACCCCCGGCCGGGGTGGGTGGAGCACGACCCCGAGGCCATCTGGGAAAGCCAGATCCGGGCGGCCCGGCGGCTCCTGGCGGAGACGGGGATCGCCCCGGACCGGGTCGCGGCCATCGGGGTGACGAACCAGCGGGAGACGACCATCCTCTGGGACCGGGAGACCGGGCGGCCGGTCTACCATGCCATTGTCTGGCAGTGCCGCCGGACCGCGGAACTCTGCGACGCCCTCAAGGCCGCCGGGTGGGAGGAGACGGTCCGGGCCCGAACCGGCCTGGTGATCGACCCCTACTTCTCCGGGACCAAGGTGCGGTGGATCCTGGACCACGTCCCGGAAGCCCGGGACCTGGCCCGGCGGGGCCGGCTCCTCTTTGGCACGGTGGACACCTGGCTCATCTGGCGGCTCACCGGGGGCCGGGTGCACGCCACCGACTACAGCAACGCTTCCCGCACCATGCTCTTCAATATCCGGGACCTCACCTGGGACCGGGAGATCCTCGGGGGGCTGGAGATCCCCGAGGCCATCCTGCCGGAGGTCCGGCCTTCCAGCCACCTCTACGGGGAGACGGACCCGGACCTCTTCGGCACTCCCATCCCCATTGCCGGTTGCGCCGGGGACCAGCAGGCGGCCCTCTTCGGCCAGGCCTGCTTCCGCCCCGGGGAGGCCAAGGCTACCTACGGCACCGGCGCCTTTGTGCTGATGAACACCGGCGGGACGGCGGTGACGTCCCGGGCGGGGCTCCTCACCACCGTGGCCTGGGGGTTGGGAGGCCAGGTGACCTACGCCCTGGAGGGGAGCGTCTTCATCGCCGGCGCCGCGGTCCAGTGGCTCCGGGACGAACTCCAGGTCATCCGCTCGGCGGCGGAGACCGAGGACCTGGCCCGGTCGGTCCCGGACAACGGAGGCGTCTACTTCGTCCCGGCCTTCGTGGGCCTCGGGGCGCCCATCTGGGATCCCTACGCCCGGGGCACCCTGGTGGGCCTCACCCGAGGCACCGGCCGGGCGCACCTGGCCCGGGCGGTGCTGGAGGCCATCGGGTACCAGGTCCGGGACGTGCTGGAGGCGATGCAGCAGGAGACCGGCCTGCCCCTCAAGGTGCTGAAGGTCGACGGCGGCGCGGCGGCCAACGGCTTTCTCGCCCAGTTCCAGGCCGACATCCTGGGGGTGGCGGTGGAGCGGCCCGCCACGGTGGAGACCACGGCCCTGGGGGCCGCCTACCTGGCGGGGCTGGCGGTGGGGCTCTGGCCGGACCCCGAGGAACTGAGGCGCCACTGGCGCTGCGACCGCCGGTTTGAGCCGGCCATGGCCGAGGCGGAGCGCAACCGGCTCTACGGCCAGTGGCGCCGGGCAGTGGAGCGGGCCCGGCGCTGGGCGGCGCCGGAGTGAAGGGGGAACCGGAGGGCGGGCACCCTGGCGATGGGCGGGGGGTTGCGGGCCTCTCGCCCTTCGCGTATAGTCTACAGTAAAAGAAGCACTTGACCGTTTGACCGTTGGGAGGCGGGGACGTGGCAGGGCAGGAGACGGTCGCCTGGGACCTGGAGGCAGGGTACGGCACCAACCCCTGGGACCTGGCGGCGGAAGTGACGGCCGGGCCGGGCCCGGCGGACGGGTCCGGGCTGGCCGTCCCGGGGGAAGATCCCGGCGCCGGCCCCGAGGAAAGAAGCCGCCCGGCCACCGGCGAGAGGCCGCCCGCGGCAGCCGAGGCCCCGGTCTGCGGTGTGGACTTCGTCCACGAGGACGTGGTGGACCGCCTGCGGCCGGAACTGGACCGGGTGGCCGGCCTCAGCGAGGTCTTCAAGGCCCTGGCCGACGAGACCCGGCTGAAGGTGATCTATGCGCTCAGCCGGGCGGAGCTTTGTGTCTGCGACGTGGCGGCCCTCATCGGGGGCAGCAAGGCCGCGGCCTCCTACCACCTGCGGCTGCTGTACCGACTGGGCCTGGCCCGGTGCCGGCGGGAGGGAAAGATGGTCTACTACCGGCTGGCGGATCCCCGGCTCGGGGCGATCCTCGGGGCTGCGGTGGCCGAGACCCCATCAGGCGAGCCGGCGGCAGACCCGCCAGGCGGCGGGCGGGTCCGGAAGGGAGGGTGAGGGATGGGCGACACGGCGGCGGAGCTGGCCCCTGACCGGCAGCCCTCTGCCACCCGGAAGGCGGTCTTCCGGGTCGAGGGCATCACCTGACTGGACTGCGCCGCGCGCTTCGAGCGGAGCGTGGCGGCTCTCCCTGGCGTGACCAGGGTGACCCTCAACCCGGCCGCAGGGCTTCTCACTGTCGAGGGTGAGGCGGATCTTTCGGCTATCCAGGCCCTCGGCCGGGCGGAAAACTATACCATCTCCCCCGTGGAGGGCCGGCAGGAGGCCGGCCTCCGCCCCCTGCCCCGGTGGGTCTGGGCCCGGGTGGCCATCGCCGGGGTGGCCCTGGCCGCGGGCCTGGCCCTGGAGCTGAGCGGCGCCGCTCCTGCCGCCGGGCGGGCCCTCTTCCTGGTGGCCGTCGGGGTAGGGGGGTATGCCAACGCCAGGAAGGCCTTCTACTCCCTCCAGCGGCTCCGCTTCAACATGAGCGTCCTCATGACCGTCGCGGTCCTGGGGGCCCTGGCCATCGACGAGTGGGAGGAGGCCGCGACCGTCGCCTGGCTCTATGCGGTCTCCGAGCTGCTGGAGGCCTGGACACTCCACCGGGCCCGGCGGTCCATCGCCTCCCTCCTCGCCATGGCCCCCCGGGTCGCCCGGGTGCTCCGGGACGGCCAGGAGGTGGAGGTGCCGGTGGAGGCGGTGGCGGTGGGGGACCGGCTGCTGGTCCGGCCGGGGGAGCGGATCCCCGTGGACGGCCGGATCGTGAGCGGCCGGTCGGCCCTGGACGAGTCGGCCATCACCGGGGAGTCGATCCCGGCGGAGAAGGGGCCGGGGGATGAGGTCTTCGCGGGCACCGTCAACACCTTCGGGGCCCTGGAGATTGAGGTGACCCGCCGGGCCGAGGAGACCACCCTGGCCAGGATCGTCCACATGGTGGAAGAGGCCCAGGCCCGCCGGGCGCCGACCCAGGCCTTTGTCGACCGGTTTGCGGCGGTCTACACCCCCGTGGTCCTGGCCCTGGCCGGGGGGATGATGCTCCTGCCGGCCTTCCTGCCCGGCCAGGACTGGGGGGCGTGGCTGTACCGGGCGCTCTCCCTCCTGGTCATCGCTTGCCCCTGCGCCCTGGTGGTCTCCACCCCGGTCGCGGTGGTGAGCGCCATCGCCTGCGCCGCCCGGCGGGGGGTGCTGATCAAGGGGGGCGCTTACCTGGAGGCGGCGGGCACCCTCGCCGCGGTGGCCCTGGACAAGACCGGCACCCTCACCCGGGGGGAGCCCGCGGTGACGGAGGTGGTGCCGGCACCGGGGCGGACCCGGGAGGAGGTCCTGGCCCTGGCCGCGTCCCTGGAGACCCGGTCGGAGCACCCCATCGCCCGGGCCATCCTCCGGGCCGCCCGGGAGCAGGGGGTCCCGGTGGCGGCGCCGGCCCGGTTTGCCGCCCGGCCGGGCCTGGGGGCCGAGGGGGAGGTCGAGGGCCGGTGGGTCCGGGTCGGCAGCCTTGGGTTCCTCGCCCAGGCGGGGCTCCCGGTGGACTCCCTGGCGGAGGCGGCCCGGCGGCTCGAGGAGGCGGGCCAGACCGTGGTGGCGGTGGCCGCCGGGGATGAACCGGTGGGCCTCCTGGCGGTGGCCGACCAGGTCCGGGAGGGGAGCCGGGCCGCGGTGGCGGCCCTGCGCCGGGC
>QGUP01000228.1 GCA_003242505.1 Bacillota bacterium | reverse complement strand
CGGGTGTTCACGTCAATGGGGGCCTTGGCTTACCGCCGAACCGCCTTGCCCGGGGGTTGGCCAACCGCAAGACCGATACCCTGGCCCTCCTGCTTCCCACGGCCCGTTCCGTAAGCGACCCCTTCCTGTTCCGGTTCATCTCCGGCGTGTCGGAGGCCGCGGCCCAGGCCGGCTACAGCCTCCTGCTGGTCCCCGGCCGGCCTGGGCTGTCCGCCCTGGAGGACCTGGTCAAGGACCGCCGGGCAGACGGCGTCATCCTGATGGAGGTCGAGGTGCGGGACCCCCGCATCGAGTACCTCCTGGCGGCCAACTTTCCCTTTGTCCTCTTCGGCCGGTCCCTGGAGCACCCGGAGGTCCTGTGGGTCGACCTGGACAACGAACTGGGGGCGATGCTGGCCACCCGGCACCTCCTGGCCCTGGGTCACCGGCGGATCGGGTACATCGGCGCGGACCGGCGGCTGGTCTTCGCCCGTCACCGATACCGGGGGCACCTCAGCGCCCTCCGGGAGGCCGGGGTGCCGGTAGACCCGGACCTCCTGGTGGAAGGCGACCTGACGGAACGCTCCGGTTTCCGGTGCATGGAGCGGCTGCTTAGCCTGCCCTCGCCGCCCACCGCGGTCTTTGCCGCCTGCGACGCCATGGCCATCGGGGCCAAGCAGGCCCTCGCGGCCGCCGGGCTGCGGGTGCCCCAGGACGTGGCCGTGGTTGGATTTGACGACAGCCCGATCGCAGAGTTTTCGATTCCGCCCCTGACCACCGTCCGGCAGCCCACCTTTGAACTGGGGGCGGAGGCGGTGCGGCTGCTGGTGGCCCGCCTCCGGGGGGAGGCCCAGCCGGGCGAACACCGGCTCCTCCTGCCGGAGCTGGTGGTCCGGGCTTCCTGTGGGGCCCAGCGAATGGTGGAGACGGCACCTGGAGGAGACCATCGTATGCCTGAACTTGCGATGAAGGAAGCGGATCTGTTCCTGGTCTGCAGCGACAACGGCGATGTGGTTGGCGACAGTACTGCACAGGGCCTCTACTTCCGTGACACCCGCTACCTGAGCCGGCTCGAACTGCGGGTGAGCGGGGAGCCGGCGCACCTGCTCTCCGCCTCGGCCGCAGAGAACCTCCAGATGCGGTTCTATTACCTGGGGCGGAAGATTGAGCCGGCCCCCGGGGACCCGGATCCCCTCACCTCCCTCGGCATTCAGCGCCGGCGGGTGATCGATCAGGGGGTGCTCTACGAGCAGATCGAACTGGTCCAGTACGGCACCCGGCCGGTGAACGTCCAGGTGGAGCTCCGGTTCGGCGCCGACTTCCGGGACCTCTTCGAGGCCCGGGGGATGGTCCGGCCCGCCCGGGGGGTCGACCTGCCGCCGGAGGTGGGCACTGACCGGGTGGTCCTCGGCTACCGGGGTCTGGACCAGCAGGTGCGCCGGACCCTGGTGGTGGCCCAGACGCCGCCCGCGGAGATGGACGGCCAGCGGGCGGTCTGGACCCTTTCCCTCGCCGGCGGCCAGCGGGCCCAGCTTGCCCTGGCGGTCGCGCCGGAGCGAGACGGGGGCTTCCCGGAGATCCGGACCTTCGGCGAGGCCCTGGAGCGGCTGCAGCGCTCCTATGCGGAATGGCTCCAGCAGACCGCGGTGGTGGAGACCGACAATCCGCTGGTCAACCGCACCCTGGAGCGGAGCCGGCTGGATCTCCGGGCCCTCATCACGGACCTCGGCTACGGGCCCATGACCGTGGCCGGGATCCCCTGGTTTGCCGTGCCTTTCGGCCGGGACAGCCTGATCACCGCGCTGCAGACCCTGATGATCAACCCCTCCCTGGCGGTGGGCACCCTCAAGACCCTGGCGGCTCTCCAGGGGCGGGAGGTGAATCCGAGCCGGCTGGAGGAGCCCGGCAAGATCCTCCACGAGATGCGGTCCGGCGAGATGGCGAACCTCGGTGAGATTCCCTTTGGCCGGTACTACGGCACCGTGGACGCCACCCCGCTCTTCCTGGTGCTGGTCGGGGAGACCTACCGCTGGACCGGGGACCTGGAGCTGGCGGCCAGCCTGCTGCCCCAGATCAAGGCGGCCCTCGAGTGGATCGAGAAGTACGGCGACCTGGACGGCGACGGCTTTGTGGAGTACCAGAGCGACCCCCGGGGCCTCAAGGTCCAGTCCTGGAAGGACTCCCACGATTCCATGGCCCACCGGAGCGGCGAGCTGGCCTGCGCTCCCATGGCCGTCTCCGAGGTGCAGGGGTACGTCTACGACGCCTACCGGAAGCTCGCCCCCCTGCTCCGGGACCTCGCCGCCGCAGGGTACGGCGACGACCTCGCCGCCCTGGCCGCGGACCTGGAGGCCCGGGCCGATGCCCTCCAGGCCCGGTTTGACCAGGCCTTCTGGATGGCGGACCGGCAGTTCTACGCCATCGCCCTGGACCGGGAGAAGCGGCAGGTGGGGACCGTCTCCTCCAACCCGGGGCACTGCCTCTGGTCCGGGATCGTCCCGCCGGAGCACCGGCAGGCGGTGGCGGACCTGCTGATGAGCGAAAAGCTCTTCTCCGGCTGGGGCGTCCGGACCCTGGCCGAGGGGGAGACCACCTACAACCCGATGAGCTACCACAACGGGTCGGTCTGGCCCCACGACAACGCGATCATCGCCCTGGGGCTGAAGCGGGCGGGCTTCGACGAGTACGCCGCCCGGCTGGCCGAGGCCCTCTTCAAGGTGGCGAGCTACTTCCCGTACCACCGGCTGCCGGAACTCTTCTGCGGCCACCCGGCCAGCGAGGGCGAGCCGGTGCAGTACCCGGTGGCCTGCTCGCCCCAGGCCTGGGCGGCGGCGACCCCCTTCATGCTCACCCAGGCGATCCTGGGGCTGGAGCCCGACGCCCCCCGGGGCACCCTGCGGCTGCGGCCCCGGCTGCCGGCCAGCATCGGCTGGATCCGGGTCCAGAACCTGCGGGTGGGCCGGGCGGTGGTCGACCTGGAGGTAACCCGGGACCGGACCGAGGCCAGGGTCCGGGAGGGGCAGCTGCAGGTCATCGTGGAGTAAAGCCAGAAACGGGGAGGGGCTGGTGCCCCTCCCCGTTTTGTGTGTACGTCCCTGTTCCTCTCAGGGTGTGGCCGATTCAGGGTGCGGCCCATGCAGGGCGTGGCCAATGCAGGGTGTGGACAATTCAAGGTGTGGCCGGCTGGCCCAGGGCCCCGTTCAGGAAGTCCAGCACCTGCTGCGGCGTCTTGGCGTCCCGGCTGTAGAGCCTGGCCGCCAGCCGGCCCTGTTCAAAGACCAGGAAGGTCGGGATGCCCCGGACGTCAAAGCGCTGGGCCAGGTCCGGCACTTCCTCGGCGTTGACCTCCGCAAAGGCGGCCCGATGGGCGTTTGCCTCCGCGTATTCAGCATAGGTGCCCTCGATCCGGCGGCAGTCCGGGCACCAGGTGGTGTAGAACTTGACCACGGCCCGGGGGTGCCGGGCCACGAACTGGTCGAACTCCTGGGCCGATGCAATCCGCTCCATCGCTGGCCTCCTCCGGGAATGGGATCCGTTGCGGCGATATGCCGCTGGCCGGAGACCCCGCCTCCCTTGCATCGGCAGTGTGACTGCTGGGGAATCCGGCCGTCGAGGTGTTCACAGTCAATCTCTACAAATGCTAATACGGGACAGCAGAGCCAGGGTCCTCCTTTTCCCCCTCACCGTCGGGTTGTTCCCCGGTCCTGCTGCCGCCCCCGCGGTTCCAGGCCTTCCTCGAATCGGTTTACAATAAGAACGGATGCAGTCCGAAGGAAGCGGAGGGAAACGGAGCCGCCCGACGGGACGACGGGCTGCCCCGAAGCGACCCGTCCGATGCTGGCGGGTGGCGCTGCCCGGGGCGGCCGGGCAGGACCGGATGCCGGAAGGAGGGTCCCGATGAGCGATGCCGCGGTTCGCCTGGGACAGACCGATGTCTACGTGACTCCCCTGGGGGTGGGGACCTGGGCCTGGGGGGACCGGCACTTCTGGGGTTACGGCCGGGAGTACGGGGAGCAGGACGTGCGGGAGGCCATCGCCGCCAGCCTGGAGCACGGCGTCACCTTCTTTGACACCGCGGAGATTTACGGCGGGGGCCAGTCGGAGCGGCTCCTGGGCCAGGGCATCCGGGGGCTGCGGGAACAGGTGGTGGTGGCGACCAAGTTCATGCCCTTCCCCTGGCGGCTGAGCCGGCGCAGCCTGCTCCGGGCCCTGCGCCGGAGCCTGGAGCGCCTCGGGCTGGGCCAGGTGGACCTCTACCAGGTGCACGGGCCGCTGCCCCCGCTGCCGGTGGAGACCTGGGCCGAGGCCCTGGCGGACGTGGTGGAAGCGGGGCTCGCCCGGACGGTGGGGGTCTCCAACTTCAGCGCGGATCAGATC
>QGUP01000227.1 GCA_003242505.1 Bacillota bacterium | reverse complement strand
CTGCCGGGCCTCCCAGCGGCCAGACTCCCGGAGAAAGCGCAGGTGCTCGAGACACCGGTCCAGGAGCTGTTCCACCCCCTGGCCGTCCTTGGCCACGGTCTTCACCACCGGCGGCCGCCAGGAGATGCCCCCGGGGGCCACGGAGCCGTGCCGCCCCCCGGGGCCCTGGGGGGCAGGGCCAGGCCGAGGGGCCCCCTCCCCGCCGGCGCCAGCCCCTCCCCCCGACCGGGCCGGGGCCGCCACCCCCGGCGGCAACTCGTAGACGTCCTTGTGGTGGCCCGTGGGGTCCAGGCGCTCGAGCCCCTGGTACCCGGCGGGCACCCCGGGGAGGGGGCCCTCTGCCGGCCACCGGTTGAGCCCGGGCTCCCCCATGTGGCCCAGGTCAAGCATCATCTCGATCTCGGCGACGGTGCGCTCGGCGCCCTCCCGGTCGGCCTTGTTCACCGCGAAGATGTCGCCGATCTCCAGGATCCCGGCCTTGATCGCCTGGATGTCGTCCCCGAGCCCCGGCACCGCCACCACCACGATGGTGTGGGCGAGGCCCATGATCTCCACCTCGGACTGGCCGGCCCCCACGGTCTCCACCAGGACGGTGTCAAAGCCGAAGGCGTCCAGGACCGCGACCACGTCGCCGGTGGCCTGGGAGAGGCCCCCCACGTGCCCCCGGGAGGAGAGGCTGCGCATGTAAATCCCGGGGTCGCTGAGGCTCCGCTGCATCCGGATCCGGTCGCCGAGGATCGCCCCGCCGGAGAAGGGGCTGGAGGGGTCCACCGCGACGATGGCCACCCGGTGCCCCCGCTGCCGGAGCCCCAGGGCCATCCTGTCCACCAGGGTGGACTTCCCCGCGCCGGGGGGCCCGGTGACGCCGATGACGTGGGCCTTCCCCCCCAGGGGGTAGAGGGCCTTCAGCAACTCCAGGGCCTCGGGCCGGCCGTTCTCCACCCAGGTGATGGCCCGGGCCAGGGCCCGGCGGTCGCCGGCCCGGAAACGGTCGATCAGCTCCATGCCCGTCGCCTCACGTTCTCGCGGGTAAACCCGATGATCTCGTCCAGGTCCGACCCGGGCCCGAAGACCCGGGCGACCCCGTGGGCCAGCAGGGCCGGCACATCCTCCTCCGGGATCACCCCGCCGGCCAGGATCAGCACGTCGTCGGCGCCCCGCTCCCGGAGGTGACGGACCAACTCCGGGATCAGGGTGAGGTGGGCCCCGGCCAGGCTGGAGACCGCCACCACGTCCACGTCCTCCTGCACCGCGGCCTCCGCGACGGCCTCCGGCCGCTGGAAGAGGCCGGTGTAGATCACCTCGAATCCCGCGTCCCGGTACGCCCGGGCGATCACCTTGGCCCCCCGGTCGTGGGCATCGAGGCCGAGTTTGGCCACCAGGACCCGAATCCTCTCCTCCATCGCCTCTCACCGCACCTCATCTCATACGCTCCTGTCGCCTGTCCCGGCGCCTTGCAGGCTGCCTGTCCCGGCGCCTCAGAAGATCGCCTCTTCCCGCCACTCGCCCCAGAGTTCCCGCCAGACGCCGCAGATCTCACCCTCGGTGCAGTAGGCCTTCACGCACTCGAGGATATAGGGCATCAGGTTTTCCTTGCTCTGGGACGCCTTCCGCAGTTCGTCGAGGGCCCGGGCGGCCCGGGCCGGGTCCCGCTTCTGCCGCACCTCCCGGAGCCGCTCGATCTGCCGCCGCTGCACCTCCGGGTCGACCCGGAGGATCCGGGGCCGGATCTTCTCGTCGGGGTCGACGTACTTGTTGACCCCCACCACGCAGTAGTCGCCGGTCTTCAGCCGCCGCTGGAACCGGTAGGCGCTCTCCGCGATCTCCCGCTGGAAGAAGCCCGCCTCGATGCCCCGGACAACGCCGCCAATCGCTTCGATCTTTTTGAAATAGGCCTCCGCTTCCTCCTCCAGCTGGTTGGTGAGGGCCTCGACGTAGTAGGAGCCCGCCAGGGGGTCGACCACGTTGGCCACCCCGGTCTCCTCAGCGATGATCTGCTGGGTGCGGAGGGCGATCCGCACCGACTCCTCGGTGGGCAGGGCCAGGGCCTCGTCGTAGGAGTTGGTGTGGAGGCTCTGGGTGCCCCCGAGGACCGCGGCCAGGGCCTGGAGCGCGACCCGGACGATGTTGTTCAGCGGCTGCTGGGCGGTCAGTGACACCCCCGCGGTCTGGGCATGGGTCCGGAGCATCCAGGACCGGGGGTTCTTGGCGCCATACTTTTCCCGCATCTTCCGGGCCCAGATCCGCCGGGCGGCCCGGAACTTGGCGATCTCCTCGAAGAAGTCGTTGTGAACGTCGAAGAAGAAGGAGAGCCGGGGCGCAAACTCGTCGATGTCCAGCCCCCGGGCGAGGCAGGCCTCCACGTAGTACATCCCGTTGGCCAGGGTGAAGGCCAACTCCTGGGCCGCGGTGGCCCCGGCCTCCCGGATGTGGTAGCCGGAGATGGAGATGGTGTTCCACCTGGGCACGTACCGGGTGCAGAATTCGATGGTATCAACGATGAGCCGAATAGAAGGCTCAGGCGGATAAATATACGTCTTCTGGGCAATATAGTCCTTAAGGATGTCGTTCTGAATGGTGCCGCTCACCCGGTCCCAGGGGACCCCCTGCTGCTCCGCCACCGCCAGGTACATGGCCAGCATGATGCTCGCGGGCGGGTTGATGGTCATGGAGGTGCTGACCTGGTCCAGGGGGATGCCGTCGAAGAGGATCTCGAAGTCCCGGAGGGTGTCCACGGCCACCCCGAGCTTGCCCACCTCCCCGTCGGCGAAGGGGTGGTCGGAGTCGTAGCCCAGGAGGGTAGGCATGTCAAAGGCGACGGAGAGGCCGGTCTGCCCCTGCTCCAGCAGGTACTTGAACCGGGCGTTGGTCTCCTCCGCGGTGCCGTAGCCGGCAAACTGCCGCATGGTCCAGAGCCGGCCCCGGTACATGGTGGGGTAGACCCCCCGGGTGAAGGGGTAGGTGCCGGGGTCCCCCAGGTCCCGTTCGTAGTCCAGGCCGGCGATGTCCTCCGGGCGGTAGAAGCGCTTGACCTCCCGGTCCGAGACGCCGGCGAACCGCTCCTTCCGCTCCTTCGCCTCCATGCTGACCCTCCTCCTGACCCTCATCCGACTGACCTTCATCCGCCGGGGCGGGACGGGCCGGGGCTTCCCTGCCAAGGGGTGGGACGCACAGGGACGTGCCTACCAACCGTTTGGTCGAGAAAACCGTCATCAATCCTTAGTAATTCGAGACAACTCCTAGATTCGGATTCGCCGCCGCAGGAGCAACTCCTGCCGGAAAGCTTCCGCCGGAGAAGGGTGCGGCGCCGGCCCTCAAGGGGCCGGCGCCGCCGCCTTGCCGCCACAGCAGCGCCTGATCCAGCCTATGTCCGTGATCCAGCCTCTGTCCGCTGCCGGGGTCTTGCCTGCCGGGTGGTCAAGCCGGCCTCCCGCTTGCCAGGGAGCGCCGGTCAGCGCCCGCCCATCAGGTAGACGGCCAGCACCACCCCGGCCAGGGCCACCCGGTAGAGGGCAAAGACTGCATAGGAGCCCCGGCGCAGGTAGTCGAGGAAGAACCGGATCACCAGGTACCCGACCAGCCCGGCGGTGCCCACCCCCGCCCAGAAGGCCAGGTCCATCTGGGCCGGGTCCAGATCGGCCACCTTCAGCAGCCCGGCGCCGAGGATGGTCGGGAAGGAGAGCAGGAAGGAGACCCGGGCGGCGGTCTCCCGGTTCAGCCCCAGGAGCAGCCCCGCGGTCATGGTGATGCCCGAACGGGAGACCCCCGGGACCAGAGCGATGGCCTGGGCCGCGCCGACCAGCAGGACGTCGCCGAAGGTCACCCGGTCCAGCCCCTTCCTCTTGGGCGCCACCCGATCTGCCCACCAGAGGACGATGCCCAGGACCGCCAGGGTAAAGACCATCACCAGGGGAGAGCGGAGGACGGTCTCCACGACATCCTCGAGGAGCAGTCCTGCTACTGCCGCCGGCACCGTCCCCGCGACGATGGCCCACCCGAGCCGGCCCTCCTGGGTGCTGAGGCCGTCCCGGAGCCCCCGGGCCGCCAGCCCCACCAGATCCCGCCAGAAGGCTGCGGTCACCGCGACCAGGGTGCCAAGGTGCAGGGCCACGTCGAATGCCAGGGAATGGGAAGGCCACCGGAGGAGCCAGGGCACCAGGTAGAGGTGGGCAGAACTGGAGATGGGCAAGAACTCCGAGGCGCCCTGGACGAGGCCCAGGACAACGGCCTGGATGAGGGTCATGCCGCCTGCCTCCCGAGGTGACTTCTCGAAACAGCCCCAGTCTAAGCCAGCGGGCCCGGGGCTGTCAACGGTTCGCCGGCCCCGCCCCGGCACCCCCGCCCCCCCGCCCCCCAGC
>QGUP01000226.1 GCA_003242505.1 Bacillota bacterium | reverse complement strand
CCCCGGATGGGCTTCGGTACGGGCTCTTCGGTGGGCTCGGGGGCCACGTCCCGGGTTGGCTCCGGAACCGGCTCTCCTGTGGGCGCCGGGACCTCCTCCGGGGACAGCCCCGGCGCTGGCTGAGGGGCCGGTTCCCCTGGGGGCCCCGGGACGGCCGGCACAAAGGCTCCGTCTGCCCCGGGCCGGGCTGCCGGGTAGAGCCGGCCGGCCAGGACCACCGCGGCCGGCAGGTGGGTCTGAGCCCGCTGGGCGGTCACCAGGAGCGCGGCCAGGGGAGCGGCCTCGGGCAGGGGGACGGTGACCTGGAGCAGGCCGCCGGCGCCGGTGCCCGCGGAGCCGAGGAAGAGGGTCGCCCCGCCGGGGGTGGCCCCCCAGACCGCGTAGGTCACCATTTCGCCGGCGGTCTCAGGCTGGAGGGGCCGGAGGCCACTGGCCCAGAGCCAGACCTGGTGGCCGCTCTGGATCGCCCACCCTTCCAGGGGCCGGTCCGGATGCAGCCGGTAAGGCCGGGCGTCGGATGCCTCGGCCAGGATGGCCAGGGCGGCGCCAAGGGGCTCCTGCATGGCGGACATCCCTCCCAGAGACCTCTCCTGTACGGGTATGTCCACCGGAACCGACGTATGCCGGGGGAGAGGGGCGGCAGCGCGCCCGGGGATGGTCGCTGGGGAGGCGCCGGAACCGGCGCGGCAGGAGAGTCGCCGGATCTGGCAGAATCTACTCCCCATACGCATCTGTAGCCCGAACGCAGGAATTCGCAATGGTGTCCTCGAAGTGAACATCCGCTGGCCTGGAATCTACCAAACGGTTGGCTGGGGGATGGGGCCGATGAACCTGGACCTGACGCCGGAGCAGGCGGCCATCCAGAAGATGGCCCGGGAGTTTGCCGAGGGGGTGGTGGCCCCGGGGGCGGCGGAGCGGGACCAGACCGACCGGTTCCCCCTGGAGATCTTCCGCCAGATGGGGGAACTGGGCTTTTTCGGGATCCCCTTCTCCGAGGAGTACGGGGGCCTGGGCGGCGACTACGTCTCCTACGTCCTCGCGGTGGAGGAGATCAGCCGGGCCGACGGGGGTGTGGGGCTCTCCTACGCCGCCCACGTCTCCATCGGTATCGGGCCGGTCTACACCTTCGGCACCGAGGAGCAGAAGCGGCGCTGGCTCCCCGGGGCCATCCGGGGGGAGTACCTGGCCTCCTTCGGCCTGACGGAGCCGGGTGCCGGGTCCGATGCCGCCGCCACCCGGACCACCGCGGTCCGGGACGGGGACGGGTGGGTGCTCAACGGCCAGAAGGCCTTCATCACCAACGCCGGCTACGCCGGCTACATCGTCTGCACCGCGGTGACGGAGCCGGGCAAGGGGCACCGGGGCATCTCGAACTTCATCGTCCCCACCGACGCCCCGGGGTTCAGCACCGGCCAGCCCTACCGGAAGATGGGGCTGCGGTCCTCGGACACCCGGCCGGTCTACTTCGACAACTGCCGGATCCCCGGGGACTGCCTCCTGGGCCAGCCCGGGGAGGGGTTCCGGCAGTTCATGGCCACCCTGGACGCCGGCCGGATCTCCATCGCCGCCTTCGCCCTGGGGATCGCCCGGGCGGCTTACGAGGCGGCCCTCCGGTACGCCAAGGAGCGGGTCCAGTTCGGCCAGGCCATCTCCAAGTTCCAGGCGATCCAGTTCAAGCTCGCGGACATGGCTACGGAGATCGAGGTGGCCCGGGGGCAGATCCTGAAGGCGGCGTGGCTCAAAGACCAGGGGCGCCCCTACACCAAGGAGGCGGCGATGGCCAAGCTCTTCGCCTCGGAGGTGGCCACCCGGGTCTGCCACCAGGCGGTGCAGATCCACGGCGGCTACGGCTACATCCAGGACTACCCGGTGGAGCGGTACTACCGGGACGTCCGCCTGGCGGAGATCGGCGAGGGCACCTCGGAGGTGCAGCGGCTGGTCATCGCCCGGGAGATCGGGTGCTGACCCGGGCGTTCGGGTGCTGGCCTGCACGTTGCGGTGTGGGCCTGGACCCTCGGGTGCTGACCCGGACGCTCGGGTGACGGCCGGCGGTCATCACGGCGCGGTCTGCAGGGCGCAGTCAACGGGGCGTAGGAGGAGGCAGGGGTTCATGCAGGTCGTCACGTCGATGGCGGGGACGGTCTGGAAGGTGCTGGTCCGGCCGGGGGATACGGTCAGCCCCGGCCAGGACGTGGTCATCCTCGAGTCGATGAAGATGGAGATCCCCATCGCCGCGGAGGCCGGGGGCACCGTCCGGGCGGTGCGGGTGAAGGAAGGGGACTTCGTCAACGCCGGCGACGTGCTGGTGGAGCTGGAGTGAGCGGAGGCGAGGCCATGCGGAGCATCCGGATCGGCGCCGGCCAGGGGTTCTACGGCGACTCCCTCCTGCCGGTGCTGGACCTGGCCCGGTACGGCGATGTCCAGTACATCGCCTGCGACGCCCTGGCGGAACTGACCCTGGCGATCCTGCAGAAGGGGCGGCAGCGGGACCCCGAGGCCGGGTACACCCGGGACCTGGTCCCGATGATGCGGGCCCTCTTGCCCATCTGCTACGAGCGGAAGATCAAGCTCATCACCAACGCCGGCGGCATCAACCCCCAGGGGGCCGGCCGGGCGGTGGCCGCGGTGGCCCGGGAACTGGGGATTCCCCTCAAGATCGCGGTGGTCACCGGGGACAACATCCTCCCCCGGCTGGACGAACTGGCCGCGAAGGGCTGCCGGTTCGCGGACCCGGAGACCGGCGAGAGCCTTGAGACCGTCCGGGACCGGGTGCTCTTCGCTTCGGTCTACCTGGGGGCCCGGCCCATCGCCCGGGCCCTCGACCAGGGGGCGGACGTGGTGATCACCGGCCGGACCACCGACACGGCCCAGTTCCTGGGGCCGGTGCTCCACGAGTTCGGCTGGGCCGAGGACGACTGGGACCGGCTGGCCCAGGGGATCGTCATGGGCCACATCATGGAGTGCTCCGGCCACGCCACCGGGGGCAACTTCACCCGGTGGCGGGAGGTGCCGGGGCTCTGGCGGATCGGCTTCCCCATCGCCGAGGTCTACGAGGACGGCACCTTCTACATCACCAAGGTCCCGGGCACCGGCGGCATGGTGACCGAGGAGACCGTCAAGGAGCAGTTCCTCTACGAGATCCACGACCCCCGGGCCTACATCACCCCGGACGTGGTCTGCGACCTGACCACGACCCGGATCGAGCAGGCGGGGCCCGACCGGGTCCGGGTGACCGGCACCCGGGGCCGGCCCGCGCCCCCGACCCTCAAGGCCCTGGTGGGGTACAGCGACGGCTGGGCCGGGGAGGGGTACGTGAGCTTCAGCTGGCCCGACGCCCTGGAGAAGGCCCGGATGGCGGAGACCATCATCCGCCGCCGGCTGGAGATGCAGGGGGTGCGGCCCGAGGCGATCCACGTGGAGTACATCGGCCTCAACTCCCTCTGGGGCGGGGTCGCCCCCATGCCCGCTGACCCGGACAGCATCAACGAGGTCCGGCTCCGGATCGCCATCCGCACCCGGCGCCGGGAGGATTGCGAGCGGCTGGCCCGGGAGTTCCCGCCCCTCTATCTCTCCGGCCCCATGGCGGCGGCGGCGATCCACGGCACCCCCCAGCCCCGGGAGTTGATGGGGCTGCTGAGCGGCCTCGTCCCCCGGGAGGAGGTGGAGCCCTACGTGGCCATCGACCTGGTAGAGGTCGAGCCTCCGCCGGGGGTGACCCCGGCGGCGCCGGCCCCCCACCTGCCGCCGCCGGACCTCCCGCCGGCCCAGCCCGGCCCGCCGCCCCCCTTTCCGCCGGACCAGGGGCGGCGCCGGTTCCGCCTCATCGAGATCGCTCACGGCCGGTCCGGGGACAAGGGGGACGCGGCGGACATCAGCCTCTTTGCCTACGGTGAGCGGGGCTGGCAGATCCTGAAGGAGAAGGTGACCGCCGAGGCGGTGGCGGCCTACTTCGCCCCGGTGGCCCGGGGGCCGGTGGAGCGGTACGAGGTGCCCAACGTGATGGCTCTCAAGTTCGTCGTCCACGGCGCCCTGGGGGGCGGCGCCCCCCGGTCCCTCCGGTCGGACAACCTGGGGAAGACCTTCGCCGCTGCCCTCCTGCGGATGGAGGTGGAGGTCTGATGGCCGGGGAGGCGGTGCTGCTCCGCCGGGAGGGGCCCGTGGCCGAGGTGGTGCTGAACAACCCCGACCGGCACAACGCCCTCTCCGGGGCGGTGTTGGAGGGGCTGCACCGGGCGGTGGCCGAGCTTGCGGTGGACCGGCAGGTGCGGGCGGTGGTCCCCCACGGGGGCGGGGGCCGGGGCCTCTGCGCCGGGGGGGGCCCGGAGGAGGGGGGGGGGAGGGGCGGGGCGGGGGGGTGAGCGC
>QGUP01000225.1 GCA_003242505.1 Bacillota bacterium | reverse complement strand
CATTGTCGACATCGGCGATGGCGCCGGTGCTGACGATGCTCAGGGGCCCCGTGCCCGCAGGGGCTGCGGCAAAGGTCATACTGTTGGTGGCTGAATTGGGCTTGCGCCAGCTGCCGCCCGCGCCCATGCGGTGCCGGTGCTGAAGACATTGCTGGCGGCGGGCTGGACGTCCAACGCTCTCATCAACCTCAACTTCCCGCCCTGCCGGGCAGGGGAGGGAACGCGATGGACTGGCTGAATGCGGCCTCCACCTGGGCCATCCCCGGAATGCTGGCCCTCATCCCCCTCTGGGGCCACCTGAAGGGGGTGCCGGTCTTCGCGGCCTTTGTCCGGGGCGCCGAGGAAGGGCTGCGGGTCTGCGTCCAGATCCTGCCCTACATGGTGGCCATTCTGGTCGCCCTCGGGATCTTCCGGGAGTCCGGCGCCCTGGAGGCGGTGGCCCGGGCCGTCGCGCCGGCGACGGACTGGCTGGGCTTCCCGCCGGAGGTCCTGCCCCTCATGGTGATCCGCCCCCTGTCGGGTTCGGGTTCCCTGGCAGCGGTGACCGACCTCATCCGGGAGCACGGCCCGGACAGCTTTGTCGGCCGGCTGGGGGCGGTGATGCAGGGGAGCACCGACACGACCTTCTACGTCCTGACGGTCTACTTCGGGAGCGTCGGGGTGCGGCGCCCCCGGTACGCGCTCATCCCGGGGCTGGTGGGAGACCTGGTGGGGTTCGCAGCGGCCCTCTGGGCTTGCCGTTGGTTCTGGGAATAAACAGCGGTCGGCAGGGATTTAGGACCGGAGTCACGAAAGAAATTTCATGGCTACCCAGGCCGGCCGGTCCCCGTGGCGGTGTCGGTCTCGCCTTGGGCAATCTTGTCGTGGCGCATGGGACCAAAGGAGGAGTGTACGGTGGCCACGCTATCGTTGCGGAACGTGGTCAAGAGGTTTGGAGACCACACAGTTGTCAAGAATTTCACTCTTGATATTGCAGACGGAGAATTCATCGTATTCGTTGGTCCCTCGGGCTGCGGGAAGTCCACCACCCTGCGGATGATCGCGGGGCTGGAGGAGATCACGGAGGGCGAGATTTATATCGACGGCCGACTGGTCAACGATGTGCCGCCCAAGGACCGGGACATCGCCATGGTCTTCCAGAACTACGCCCTCTACCCGCACATGAACGTCTACGAGAACATGGCTTTCGGCCTGAAGCTGCGGAAGTACCCGAAGCATGAAATCGACAGGCGGGTAAAGGAAGCGGCGGAGATTCTGGGGCTGAAGGACCTCCTGCACCGGCGGCCGAAGGAACTGTCCGGCGGTCAGCGGCAGCGGGTCGCCCTGGGCCGGGCCATCGTCCGGAACCCGAAGGTCTTCCTTATGGACGAGCCTCTCTCCAACCTGGACGCCAAGCTCCGGGTCCAGATGCGGACCGAGCTGGCCAAGCTGCATCAGCGGCTCCAGACCACCACGATCTACGTGACCCACGACCAGGTCGAGGCCATGACCATGGGCGACCGGATCGTGGTGATGAAGGACGGGGAGATCCAGCAGGTGGCCCCGCCCCGGGAGCTGTACGAGGCGCCGGCCAACCTCTTCGTCGCCGGGTTCATCGGCTCGCCGGCCATGAACTTCCTCCGGGGGCGGCTGGCGGAGAAGGAAGGGGAACTGGTCTTCGACGCCGGGACCTTCACCATCCCGCTGCCCCGGCACCTGCAGGCGGCGGCCCGGGAGCACGGCGCCCGGGAGGTCATCCTGGGCGTCCGGCCCGAGCACATCGAGGCCGACCCGCACTTCGTCCAGGCCCATCCGGAGGCCGCGATCCGGGCGACCATCGAAGTGGTCGAGCCGCTGGGCGCGGAGACCTTCCTCTACCTGCGGGCCGGGGAGCACTCGCTGACGGCCCGGGTCGAGGGCACCCACGCCTTCCGGGATGGCGACACCATCACTGTCGCGCCGCGGATCGAGAAGGTCCACCTCTTCGACCCGCAGACCGAGCGGGCGATCCGCGAGGCGCCGGTGGCGGTGGCCTGATCCCCTCCCCCGTCGGTTCTCCACGGGAACGGCCTGGACCTGGGCCTGAGCAAACGGCCTTGAGGCCGTGGCAGTCGGCGGCAGGAACTCTTCTTCCTGCCGCCGAAAGTATCTTTGATTGGGCAACCTAGCACCGTGGCCTCCACCGGCACGGTGGAGCCCGGCAACGACGGTTCCCGGCGAGGAGGACAGCCTGCATGAGCTACGAAGCCCGGCTGCGGGAACTGGGCATCGCCCTGCCCCCGGCCCCCCGGCCGGTGGCCGCCTACGTTCCCGCGGTAAAGAGCGGCAACCTGGTCTATACCTCCGGCCAGCTGCCCCTGGTGGAGGGCAAGCTCCCCTTCACCGGCAAGGTAGGAGCCGGTGTCACCCTGGAGCAGGGGAAGGAGGCGGCCCGGATCGCGGTCCTCAACGCCCTGGCGGTGGTGCGGGAGACCGTGGGGAGCCTGGACCGGGTCACCCGGGTGGTGAAGGCAACGGTCTTCGTGGCCAGTGCCCCCGGATTCAACGGGCAGCCCCAGGTGGCCAACGGCGCTTCCGAACTGCTCCAGGAGGTTTTCGGCGAGGCTGGGCGCCACGCCCGTTCCGCGGTCGGGGTGGCGGAACTGCCCCTGGACGCACCGGTGGAGGTCGAGCTGGTGGTGGAGGTGGCCGGCTAGCCCGGCCGCCTTTCCCTGTTGCGGGGCTTTCCGGCCTGCCGGCCCGTCCGGTGGCCTGCCTAGCCGGGGGGCCCTTCCGCCGCCGGCCCTGGGCCCGCCCCCGGGGCCTGTGGCCGCTCTGCTGGGGGCGTGGAACCGCCCTCCCCGGGCCAGGACCCCAGGTCAATGAGGAACCGGCCCGGCAGCACCTGCTCCGCGATGGTCGGGCTCAGGGGGATTTCCACCGGGGGCTGGTCGTCCCGGAGGAGCCGCAGCCGCGCCCCGGCGACGAGGGATGGCAGGTCCAGGAAAACGTTGGTGCGCAGCCCGAGGAAGACCGGCAACGAGGGGGGCAGGTCGGCGGGGGTGAGCACCGCGGCCCGGGCCTGGTTGACCCCCAGGCCGGCTCCCTCGGCGTCGATCTGGCAAATATATGTCCGACCGGTGGCGGCAAGGCGCCGGCCCGGGCCGATGGTGATGGCCAGGTGGTACTCGTCCCGGCCCAGGGACCGCCGGAGCGCACCGGTGGGCAGGGCAAGCCAGCTCTCGAAGAAGCTGCCCAGGCGCAGCCGCACCGGCTCGTTGGCCAGCAGTTCGACGCCCATGCGCAAGGGGCTTACCTCCTTTGCCGGGAGGCTGCCCCATCGTATTCCGGCGGCTGCAATCAGGTGAGGTGCAGAGGATGGCAGGACAGAAGGGACCCCTCTACGGGCCCCAGAGGCTGCAGAAGGTCCTCGCCCACGCGGGCGTGGCCTCCCGCCGGGCATCGGAACAGCTGATCCTGGCCGGCCGGGTGAAGGTGAACGGCCAGGTGGTGACGACCCTGGGCACCAAGGTGATCCCCGGGGTCGACCAGATCGAGGTGGACGGCAAGCCCATCGGCGCCCGGGAAGACCTGGCCTATTGCCTGCTCTACAAGCCCCGCAAGGTGGTGACTACCGTCTACGACCCCCAGGGGCGGACCACGGTCCTCGACCTGATCCCCGACGCGCCGGTCCGGCTCTTCCCGGTGGGCCGGCTGGATTACGACTCCGACGGGCTCCTGCTCCTGACCAACGACGGCGACCTGGCGTTCCGGCTGATGCACCCGTCCCGGCAGGTCTGGAAGACCTACGTGGTCCGGGTGCGGGGGGTGCCCTCCCAGGCCAAGCTTCGCCGGCTCCAGCAGGGGATCACCCTGGAGGACGGCCCCACCGCCCCCTGTAAGGTGCGGCTCCTCAAGGTGGTGACGGATCGCACCAACCCCCGGAACCAGGTAGCCTGGGTCGAGATCCGCATCTACGAAGGGCGCAACCGCCAGGTGCGCCGGATGTTCGCGGCCATCGGCCACGAGGTGATTGGCCTCACCCGCACCCGGTTCGGCCCCCTGCGCCTCGAGGGGCTCCAGCCCGGGCAGTACCGCTACCTCACTCCCGGGGAGATCCAGGCCCTCCGGCAGTACGTGGGGCTGTCGCCCAAGCCCCCGTACCCCCTGGCCCCGGTGCCCCGGGGGGTCCGTGGCGAGCCCTGGCAACCGGCCCGGCAGGCCCAGCCGGCGGTCCAGAAGGTCCGACCGGCGGCCGCGTCTGCACCGTCCGCCCGGGGATCGGCCCCGGCGCAGGGCCGGCGGTTCCGGGCCCCGGTCCGGCTGCGGGGGCGGGGCCCCTGGGGCCCCGGGCAGCAGGGGGGGGAAGGGGGTGGCGGGCGGGGTTTCCCCGGCCCCCGGGTGAAAGGCG
>QGUP01000006.1 GCA_003242505.1 Bacillota bacterium | reverse complement strand
TATGGGCCAGGTACTCCACGTGCTCGGCCAGGGCCTCTGCCGAGGCCTCGAGGCTGCCATAGCGCTCCTCGCTCTCCTGCTTCAGCCGGGAGAGGTCCCGGAGCAGCTCCTCCGGCGCGCCCCGGCGGACCGGCACCCCCCGGCTCGGGTAAGCGGCCAGGATGCGCTGGGTGCGGTAGGCGTTGGCCTGGGCCAGGGCGGCCGGGGGTGCCGGGGTCCCTTCCCCGGTGCTGCCGCCGACGCCCTGGGCCCGGGCGGCGCCGGCGCCCGGGTCCGTCCCGGGGGAGAGGGCATCGCCGCTCTCTAGCAACCGCCGGACCTCCTCCTCCAGCCGGCGCAGCCGGTCAAGGTTCGCTTCGATCTCCTGGGCCCGCTCCTCCATCTCCTGGAGGAGCCGGGCCTGCTCCTCGGCCTGCTGCCGGAGGCGATCCCTTTCCTCCACCGCCGCCTGGGCCTCCTGGTAGTTCCGGGCGAAGGTCCAGAGCGCGACAGACCCCGCCACGCTCCCGACCGCCAAAAGGCCTGCGCAGAAGAGCAGGACAGCCACCGGGAGGCGCAGGCTGACCGTGCGCCGCCCGGTCCCGGGGACGATGATGACGGTGAGGTGCTCGTCGTGCCCGGACACCCACTCTCCCTCCTTTCGGCGCCGGGGTGGGTACCGGGTGCCGGCCCGGCGGGTGGGGCCGGGCATCCCCGGGGTGGGTGCATCCGGGTTCCGGGGACAAAGCGGCCAGGTGGAAGCCGGATGGAAACAGCAGCGTCTTCTATTCGCCCCGCCGGGGCCGGTTTCCTCCCGCTGCCCAAAAAGCTCGCCGGCCCGCAGGGTTCCGGGCCGGCGGTGTGTCGGGCCCCGGGCCAGGGGCCCGGAGTTAGCCGGATCCCTCCCGGCCCAGGGCCCGGGCGATGGCAAGCCGTTCCTCCTCAGTCAAGGGGTAAGTGGAGGTCCCCTGGTGCACAGGCTTGGCAAAGATCCGGGATTCGGTACGCCCGTACAGACTGGAGAGGACCACCCCGTTGCCGTTGCCATCCAGAAGGGCGACGGCAAAGCTCAGATCGCTGCCCACCTCCGGAAAGGCCTGAAACCGGACCACCCCCACATGCTGGATGTGCCCCGGGGCCTGGCGCTCCAGGGCTTCGATCCGGCGCCGGCCTTCGGCGAGGCGCCGCTCCAGTTCCTCCAGTCGTACGCCGGTGGCCAGGAGCATCTCCTCCAGGTTCTCCGGCGGCACACCACCCAGCACGGCCCGTAGGCGCCGGAGGGACCGGGCGGTCCACACCCAGTGGACCACCGTCACGACCACCGCGGCGGACGCCAGGGCCAGGGCGGCGAGGGACAGGACCTCGGTGGTCAGGAATCCTTCGATCAGCGGCAAGAAATCGCGCCTCCTCACAGGTCGACACGATACAGAAGGAAGAAGAAAAGGGAGGGACAGGAACGGCGGTCCCCGGGGCTAGAGCCCGAGGTACCGGAGGGGATCCCAGGTGGCGAGGGGAACAGCGATGACGAGAGCCGGCAGGAGGTTTGCCACGGGAATCTCCGCAGCGCCGGTCATGCTGATGCCGATGGCCATCACCAGCAGCCCGCCCACCACGCCGATGGCCGCGATGGCCGCAGGGCTCAGCACCGCTGCCACCGCCCCCGCCGCCAGGGTCAGGGCCCCCTGGTAGAGGAGGACAGGCACCGCGGTCAGCGCCACGCCGGGGCCGACGGCCGAGGCAAAGATCGTCGCGGTGACGCCGTCCAGCACGGCCTTGGCATAGAGAATCCCGGGATCGCCGTGGAGCCCGTCCTGGAGGGCGCCGGTGATGGACATGGCGCCGACACAGAAGAGCAGGGAGAGCCGGACCAGGGTGCGGCCGAGTTCCCCGCCGCCACCCCCGAATCGGGTTTCCCACCGGGCAGCCATCCGCTGCAGCCGCCCCTCCAGGTCCCCCAGTTCCCCCAGGGCCGTTCCCATGGCCAGGGAGAGAAGGCCGAGGAGCAACAGCCGGTCGTCGGCAGGCCAGGCCATCTTCAGGCCGATCAGGATCACCCCGAGCCCCAGGGCCCGCAGGATCCCCTCCCGGACCCGGTCCGGCACCCGGGGAACGACGAGGCCCCCCAGGAGACCGCCCAGGAGGATCGCCCCAGCGTTTACCAACGTCCCGATTCCGGTCATCTGCATGCCTCCATGCCGCCGGGACCCCGGCGGGGGGTGAGCCGGCTCCCCAGGGCCTGGGCTTCCGGGCCTCCCGCCGGGACCGTTCCACGTGGAACATCCCCTGGAGCGCCTGCTCCGGTTCCACGTGGGACACCCGGACCCCGCCCTCCGGCCCCTGGGGCCGCCCCCGCCCGGGGCCCCGGTCCCTTCCGTCGGCTATACGTGAAACGGACCCGGCGGCCCCTGCGGACCAGGGGTCTCCTCCCCGGTCCCCATGATCAGGTCGTAAATCCGGGCCAGGTCCTCCTCGCCATAGTAGGCGATCTCAATCTTCCCCTTGGGTTGACCCGGGAGGATCCGGACCGGTGTGCCCAGCCGCACCCGCAGTGCGGCTTCCAGGGCCATCAGGTCCGCGCTCCGGGCGGCCCCGTCCGTCGGCTGCCGGAGGGCCCGGCTGCCCCGGCGCCGGCCGCCCCGGGCGATGAGGGCCTCCAGTTGCCGCACCGAGAGTTGCTCTCGCTCCACCCGGTCCGCCAGGCGCTCCTGCTCCCCGGGGTCCGTGAGCCCGAGGAGCACCTTGGCGTGGCCCACCGTGAGGGTCCCCGCGGCCAGCCGCTGCCGGACGGACTCCGGCAGGTTGAGGAGCCGGAGGGTGTTCGCGATCTGGGACCGGCTCTTCCCCAGCCGCCGGGCCAGTTCCTCCTGGGTCAGTTGAAACTCCTCGATCAGCCGCCGGTAGGCCTCCGCCTCCTCCAGGGGGTTCAGGTCCTCCCGCTGGAGGTTCTCGATGAGCGCAATCTCCATCACCTGGGCCGGGGTCAGTTCCCGGACGATGGCCGGAATCCGCTCCAGGCCCGCCATCTGGGCGGCCCGCCAGCGCCGCTCGCCGGCCACCAGTTCGTAACCCGACTCCACCGGCCGCACCAGCACAGGCTGGACCACTCCGTGCTCCCGGATGGAGGCCGCCAGTTCCGCCAGCTTCGCCTCGTCGAAGGCCTGCCGGGGCTGGTGGGGATTCGGCCGGATCCGGGCCACCTCGATCTCCTGGACATTCTCCTTCTCCACGGGGCTCTCCGGTATCAGCACCCGCAGCCCCTTACCCAACCCTCTCCTGGACACTCTGCATGACCTCCTCCGCCAGTTCCCGGTAGCTCTCGGCTCCCCGGGACTTCGGGTCGTAGAGGGTGATGGGCAGACCGTGGCTCGGCGCCTCGCTCAGACGGACATTCCGCACGATGACCGTCCGGTAGACCTTGCCCCGGAAGAGCGGGTGCTCCTTGACGCTTTCCGCGACCTGGATGCTGAGATTGGTCCGGCCGTCGAACATGGTCAGGAGCACGCCCTCGATCTCGAGGGTGGGATTGAGGTTCTCCCGGACCAGGCGGATGGTGTTGTGGAGGAGGCTCACCCCTTCCAGCGCGTAATACTCGCACTGGACCGGAATCAGGACCGAGTCCGCCGCGGTGAGGGCGTTGACGGTCAGGAGGCCCAGGGAAGGGGGACAGTCGATCAGGATGAAGTCGTACTGATCCCGGACCGGCACCAGGGCCTTCTTCAGCCGGGTCTCCCGGGAGATCATGTTGACCAGCTCGATCTCCGCGCCGGCCAGGTCGATGGTGGCCGGCGCCACCCGCAGCCCGGGCACGCTGGTGTCGACGCAGACGTCCGCCAGGGGGGTCCCCCGGACCAGCACGTCGTACACCGACACCTCCAGCTGGGTCCGGTCAATGCCCAGCCCGCAGGTCAGGTTCCCCTGGGGATCCACGTCCACCAGCAGGACCTGCCGCCCGGCCTCCGCCAGGGCCGCGCCCAGGTTGATCGCAGTGGTGGTCTTCCCCACGCCTCCTTTCTGGTTGGCAATCGCGATCACCCGCCCCAATTCCCCCACCCCCTCTCGGGATCCAAGGCTACGCTTTCACACCCGCACTCATTTCGGCATTACCGGAGCCTCTCCCTCCCGAATCTCGTCTCTGTTCCACGTGGAACACTCCGCGCCGATTTCATCCGTATTCCACGTGGAAGGAACACCCTTCCCGAATTTCCCCCCTGTTCCACGTGGAACACCCTCCCCGAACTTCGCCCGGTTCCCCGGGCAACTCCCGGCCCCTGCCCGACCCCGCCGCCGGCCGCCCCGCACACACCGTGGCCCGCCCCGGCGGCAGGCGAGGAACAATCCCCTCCCCCGCAGCCCAGACCCAGTACCCAGGAGCAGGACTTCCCCATCTCCCCAGAGAACCGACCTCGGCACGGGAGACCTGGGCACCACAGCAACCTGGGCCGCGCCAAAAGAAAGAGGCCCGGGCCCCGTCACCGGGGACAGGCCCGGGCCTCCTCACAGCGGTCGTTTCTCCGGCACCCCCGGCCGCCGGGGATAGAGCGCCGGGGTCGGCCGCACCTTGGTCACCTCCACCAGCAGCCGCTCCCCGGCTCCCGCCGGGAGCGTCACCTCCCACAGCCCCGTCACCTCTCCCCCGAGGGTGGCCAGGGCCCGGGCGGCCTCCGCCACCTCCTGCCGGCCCCCCGGCCCTTTCAAGGCCACAAACCGGCCGCCGACCCGCACGAAGGGCAGGCACAGCTCCGCCAGCACCCGCATCTCCGCCACCGCCCGCGCGGTGACCAGATCGTAGGCCTCCCGGTACCCCGGCCGGTGCCCCCACTCCTCGGCCCGGCCCCAGAGCACCTCCACCTCCCGGTCCCCCGGCCAGAGGACCTGGCACAGATGCTCCAGGAACCGGCAACGTTTCTGCAGGGAGTCCAGGAGGCTGAGCCGGACCCCGGGGACCAGGAGCCCCAGCACCACCCCGGGAAACCCCGCGCCGGTGCCGACGTCGAGCACCCGCATCCCGGGGCTCACCGGCACCCGGCCCAGCAGCGCGGCGCTGTCCAGGGTGTGCTTCACCACCATCTCCCCGAGGTCGGTGATTCCCGTCAGGTTCACCAGCCGGTTCCATTCCCGCACCTCTTCCAGATGCTGGAGGAGGGCCCGGAGCCGGCCGGGATCCCGGGCCGCCTCCTGCCCCGGGGGGCCGGCCAACTCGATCAGTCCCTCCCGCAGCACTGCCAGGTACTCCGCCATCGGTCCACCCCTTCGCCGATGACCCAGGTTCCCCACACCGACGAAAAAGCCCCGCAGCCGGAGGCTGCAGGGCCTAGCGCTGACCCGATGGCCGCCGGGGTACCAGCACCACCCGCCGGTGGGGCTCCTCCCCTTCGCTCACCGTGGTCACATACGGATGACCAGCCAGGGCCAGGTGGATGATCCGGCGCTCCTGGGCCGGCATCGGCTCCAGGGCGTACCGCTGCCCCGTCCGCCGCACCCGCTCCGCCAGCCGCCGGGCCAGCCGCTGCAGGGTCTCCTCCCGGCGCTGCCGGTATCCCTCCACATCCAGCAGCACCCGGGGCCCCGGCTCCACCTTGTTCGCCACCGCGTTGGCCAGAAACTGGAGGGCATCGAGGGTCTGGCCGTGCCGGCCGATCAGCAGCCCCATATCCCGTCCCGACAAGGTGACCCGGAGATATCCCTCGGCTTCCTCCGTCTGGATCCTCGCCTCGACCCCCATGGCCCGGCAGACCTCCTGGAGAAACCGGGCCACCCGCTCCGCCCGGGTCTCCCGGACCGTCACCCGGACCACGGCCTTCCGGGCGCCGAGGAGGCCAAAGAGGCCGGGGCGCCCCTCATCCAGCACCTCCACCTCCACCCGGGAACGGTCCACCCCCAGTTCCGCCAGGGCGCTGGCCACCGCTTCCTCGACGGTCCGGCCGCTTCGCTCCACCGACCTCACTTCGCAGCCGCCTCCTTCTTGGGCTGCAACGCAGGGAACCCCGGGTAGATGGCCTGCTGGATCAGACCCACGAGGGTGGTCACCAGCCAGTACAGAGCCAGTCCCGCCGGGTACTTGGTGGTAAACCAGACGATGAGCACCGGCATGAAGTAGGTCATCATCCGGGCGTTGGGATCCGCGGCGCCGCTCGGCATCGACAGCCAGCTCTGGACAAAGGTGACCAGCCCCGAGAGCAGCGGCAACCGGTACCAGACGTCCGGCTGGTTCAGGACGATGCTGGTGCCAAAGAGGGTCGGCGTGATGGGATTGCCCTGCAGGTCCACGTACTGAAAGTTGTACAAAACCTGGAAAATCGCCCACAAGAACGGCATCTGGATCAGAAGGGGCAGGCACCCGGAGAAGGGATTCACCCGGTGCTCCCGGTAGAGGTTGACCATCTCCTGCTGAAACTTTTCTGGCTGGGACTGGTACTTCTCCTGCAGCTCCTTGATCTTGGGCTGCAGTTCCTGCATCCGCTTCATGCTCTTCATCTGGTACATGTACAGGGGGGCCAGCAAGACCCGGATGGCCACCGTCAGCAAGATGATGGCCAGGGCATAGTCCCCGGTCACCCGGTACAGCCAGGCCAACCCCTGGCTCATCAGCTGCTCCAGCAGATTCAACCCCGGACAACCTCCCTGCGCTACCCTTTACGGAACCGGGTCGTACCCGCCCGGGTGGAAGGGATGGCACCTGAGGATGCGCCGCAACGCCAACCAGCCGCCCCGGATGACCCCATACCGCTCCACCGCCTCCAGGGCGTACTGGGAACAGGACGGGTAGAAGCGGCACGTCGGCCCCCCCTTCAGCGGGGAGAGCGCCACCTGGTAGAACCGGATCGCCAGGACAGCCACCCGCCGCAGTGCCATCACGCCTTCGCTTCGCCTCCCGCCGGCCCCTGGGGCTGAGCCCGGCCGCCGCCCGGCCGTCCCCTCGGCCCCAGCAGGGCCCGGACCCGCGGG
Organism: Bacillota bacterium; assembly: GCA_003242505.1. GTDB lineage: Bacteria > Bacillota > Sulfobacillia > Symbiobacteriales > ZC4RG38 > ZC4RG38. Next base: position 12,893 of record QGUP01000006.1, on the reverse strand, counting down.
TCCTTCTCTTTCAGAAAGCCAGCCCGGCGAAACAGTTCGGCGGTCTTCCGCAACAGCTCCGAAAAGGGCATGTCCAGCGCCGGCCTCCGGGCAATCACCACAAAGGCCCCGCCCCCCTTGACCGCGGGCCAGAGGAGCCGCACCGCCTCCCGGACCCGCCGCTTGGCCCGGTTCCGGACCACGGCAGAACCCAGTTTCTTGCCTACGGCAAAGCCAACCCGGGACTCCGGGGTTCCCGTCCGCACCGCGTACAGCACCGCGGCCTGGTTGGCGACGGAGCGGCCCCCTTCATAGACCCGGAGAAACTCCCCCCGGGTTCGGATCCGATACCGCCGTTTCACAGGTTGCCACCGCCGCGGAAGAGCGGCATCCTCTGGGGTTTGTTCACCATCGCCCCATCCGGGGACCCCTTTTCCCGACCCGTTCCTGGGGACCCCACTTATGAAAAAAGGCCGCGGCAAAGGTCCGCGACCTCACACGGTCAGCCGCTTCCGACCCTTGAGCCGCCGGGCCCGCAGCACCTTCCGACCCGCCCTGGTGCGCATCCGCTTCCGAAACCCGTGGGTGCGCTTCCGGCGCAGGTTGTGCGGTTGGTAGGTCCGCTTCACGCCCGTTCACCCCCATTGGCCCGAAAAAGACACACCCGCAATGATAGCCGAGCACGGTTTTCACTGTCAAGTTTGTCCGTTGTCCCCGGTCCCCTGGCGGTCTGCGCCTCTTACCTCACAAATACCCGATGGGCTCCCGCCGCTGCAACCCCGCCCCGCCAGCTTCTTCTCACCGGCCAGCGGTCGGCCTGCTATCCCCAGTTTCCACACCCTCCCTCAGCCGGGGAGATCCGGTTCCCGTCCGCCCGCCAGGCCGGCTCCAGGCCTCCTCCACATCTTCACCCACACCTTTCCCACAGCCCCAGGTCCTGTCCACAGCCTTTCCACCCCTTATCCCCGGAGAGTCCCACCTTATCCCCAGGAAAGGCCCCCTCCTGTCCACCGACGGCCGGCGCCGGTTGTTGATAACTCCTGGCTGATTTGCTAAGATGAACTGTACAGCCCGACCACTCTCGTGCTCCCGGGCACGAGGTGGCCAGGCTCAAATCGTTTTATGCACACCTTGTGGATAACGATGTGAACAACCTGTTGATACTGCCCCGCCAACCGTCCGCCCCTCCGGGGGGTCCTGACTCCCTGTCCTGCCGAGGAGGCTGCTTCCCTGTGATGCAGAATGAACTCCAGCACGTCTGGACACAGGCCCTGGAAGTCCTGGAGCGACAGCTGCCGCAGGCCAGTTTCGAGGCCTGGCTGAAGAAGACCAGGCCCCTGGCCTTCACCGGCGACACCCTGGTGGTCGGGGTCCAAAACGAGTTTGCCAAGGACCGCCTCGAGTCCCGCTATGCCTCCCTGATCCGCCAGACCCTGCGGGAGATCACCAAGCGGCAGGTCGACCTGCGCTTTGTCCTGCCCGGGGAGGGCCTTCACGAGGACAGCAGCAACCTCTCCTCGGCGGCGGCCCCGGCCACCGGTGGGACAGCGGGGGAGAACGACTCCTTCAAACCCCTCAACCCCAAGTACACCTTTGATACCTTTGTCGTCGGCAACTCCAACCGGTTCGCCCACGCCGCCGCCCTGGCGGTGGCGGAAGCCCCCGCGCGGGCCTACAACCCCCTCTTCATCTACGGCGGCGTGGGGCTGGGGAAGACTCACCTCATGCACGCCATCGGCCACTACGTCCTGGCCCAGAACCCCCGGATGCGGGTGGCGTACGTCAGCACCGAAACCTTTACAAATGAATTTATCAACAGTATCCGAGATGACAAGATCGCCGAGTTCCAGAACCGGTACCGGAACGTCGATGTTCTGCTGATCGACGACATCCAGTTCCTCGCCGGCAAGGAGCGGACCCAGGAGGAGTTCTACCACACCTTCAACGCCATCCACGAGGCCAACAAGCAGATCGTCATCTCCTCGGACCGGCCGCCCAAGGAGATCCCCACCCTGGAGGACCGGCTCCGCTCCCGGTTCGAATGGGGCCTGATCTGCGACATCCAGCCCCCGGACCTGGAGACCCGGATCGCCATCCTCCGGAAGAAGGCCCAGCTGGAGAACCTCGACGTCCCCGACGACGTGGTGGTCTACATCGCCACCCACATCGAGACCAACATCCGGGAGCTGGAGGGCGCCCTCACCCGGGTGGTGGCCTACTCCGGGATGATGCGCAGCCCCATCACCCTGGAGATGGCGATGCACGCCCTCAAGGACATCCTGCCCCCGCCCCGGCCCCGGCAGGTGACCATCGAGACCATCATGCAGGTGGTGGCCGATTACTACGGCCTGAAGGTGGAAGACCTCAAGGTCCGCAAGCGGACCCGGAACGTCGCCTTCCCCCGGCAGGTGGCCATGTACCTCTCCCGGGAACTGACCGACTACTCCCTGCCCAAGATCGGCGAGGAGTTCGGCGGCCGGGATCATACCACCGTGATCCACGCCTGCGAAAAGATCTCCGAGGACATGAAACGGGATCCGTCCCTGGCCGCCGACATTGAACATCTGATCAACCGGATCAAGAGCCTCTGACCGTCGGCAGCCCGGGCACCGGACCCCACCCCTGGCCCAGGCCCCTGTGGACAAGATGTGGACCGGCCTGTGCCTAACCTGGGGGTAGGGTCGGGCCCGGGCCCGCTCCCTGCGCGGCTGCCTGTGGACGAGCCTCCCCCTCTCCATCCACCTGTCCACAGGTCCGCCGCGCCACCCAGGCCGCCTGGAGACAGATATCCACGGACTTCTCCACATATCCACATTTGCAATGACGCGCGCGGCTGATCGCGCGAACCGCGCGAACCTGAATCCTGTATCCGCGGGGATCCCGCCCCGCCGACCAGAGCCCCGCCGGGCCCCAACCCCGGTACCCAGGCCACCCTGTTACCCACCCGGACAAGTTGTTAAAGCTAGCTTAGAGAGAGCCAAGCCGCCCGCGACCGGCCGGCGCCGTCGCTGCCAGGCCCAGTCCCCAGTAAAGGAGGAAGGCCCAGTGCGAGCCATCGTACCCCAGGAGACCCTGGCCGAAGCCCTCAGCACCGTCTCCAAGGCCGTCTCGTCCAAGAGCACCATCCCGGTGCTCTCCGGGGTGCTCCTCGAGGCCAGGTCCGACCACCTGCTCCTTCGGGCCACGGACCTCGAACTGGCCATCGAGGCCTCCGCCGCGGCCCAGGTCCAGGCCGAAGGCTCCATCGTCCTGCCGGCCAAACTCCTCACCGACCTCATCCGCCGGATCCCCTTCGGGGACCTGGAGATCGCCGTCGACCCCGGCCACTACACCGCGACCATCCGCTGGGGCCGGTCCCAGTACCTCCTCCACGGCTTCCCCGCGGACCAGTTCCCCCAGATCCCGCAGCCCGGAGATGAGTCCCACTTCATCGTCAGCCAGCCGGCCCTCCGGGACCTCATCCGGCAGACCTCCTTCGCCGCGGCCCACGACGAGACCCGCCCGTATCTCACCGGGGTCTACATCACCCTGAGCGGCGAGCAGCTTTCCGGGGTCGCCACCGACAGCGTCCGCATCGCCCACACCTGGGTTCCGGCCCGGAACCCCCAGCATCTGTCGGTCCAGGCGATCGTACCCAGCCGGTCCCTGAACGAACTCGCCAGGGTCCTCTCCACGGATCCGGAAGCCGAGGCCCGGGTGGCCATCACGGGCAACCAGGCTTTCTTCGACCTGGGTTCCGTCCGGGTGATCTCCCGGCTCCTCGAGGGGCAGTACCCCGACGTGCTCCGGCTCATCCCCCAGTCCTACGGGACCCGGGCGACCCTCAACAAGGAGCAGTTCCTCGAGGCCGTGGAGCGGGCCGCCCTCACCACCAAGGACGGGGCGATTAAGCTGGAGGTCGGCCCCGACGCCATGGTCATCCGGGCCAACACCCCCGAGGTGGCCCAGGTCCAGGAGGAACTTCCCCTCACCCTGGAGGGGGATCCCCTCGAGATCGGCTTCAACGCCCGCTACCTCATCGAGGGGCTGAAGGTACTGGATGACCCGGACTTCCTCTTCGAGTTCTCCGGCAGCCGCAACCCCAGCCGGATCAGCGGCACCACCGGTACCAGCCACTACCTGTATGTCGTCCTGCCGCTTATCACCTACTAACCCCGGAGGGATGCAGGTGGCGGCAGAGGTCCCAATCCGGACCCCGTACATCACCCTCGGAGATCTGCTGAAACTGGTCCGGGCGGTCCCCACCGGGGGCCGAGCCAAGCAGGTGATTCAGGCCGGCCAGGTCAGGGTCAACGGGGAGGTGGAGACCCGCCGGGGCCGCAAACTCGTCCCCGGCGACCGGGTGACCTGGGAAGGCCACGGGGAGTGGGTGGTCACCGCCGCCCCCGCGGCCCGGGGCAACGGGTAGCGGCCGGCTGTGCCGACGTGCATGGGCATGGCCGATAGCCTGCCCCGCCCGGGAGCCAGGGCCCGGAAGGAGTGCGCGGCGTGTATCTCGCTGCCCTTCGTCTCCAGCATTTCCGCAACTACCAGGAGCTTGACCTGACCTTTTCCCCAGGGCTGAACATCGTTTACGGCGAAAACGCTCAGGGGAAGACCAATCTCCTGGAGGCCATCTATTTCCTTGCCACCGGCAAGTCCCACCGCACCAGCCGGGACCAGGAACTGATCCAGCAGGGGCACGCCGAACTCCGGGTCGAGGCCCGGGTGGTCCGCAAGACCGGGGAACTGACCCTGGCCCTGCAATACGGCCTGGAGTCCCGGAAGAGCCTCCGGATCAACGGGATCCCAGAGAAGCGGATCGCCTCCCTGGTGGGGAAGCTGGCGGTGGTCTTCTTCTCCCCCGATGACCTGCAGCTGATCAAGGGCGCTCCCGCCGGCCGCCGGCGGTTCCTCGACATCGAGCTCTCCCAGGTCTCTCCGACCTACCTCCACCACCTGCAGGTCTACCTGCGGGCGCTCCAGCAGCGGAACGCCCTGCTCCGGCAGGCGGCGGAGCGGAGCCTGACCCCGGAACTCCTGGAGACCTGGGACGAACAGATCGTCCACGCGGGGGCCGAGATCCTCCTCCGCCGGCAGGCCGCGGTCCGGCGCCTCGGCGCCCTGGCCGCCGACTACCACCGCCGGCTGAGCGACGGCCGGGAAGAGCTCACCTTCCGGTACGTGAGCACCGTCGGCGAACTGCCCGCCGCCCTCTCCCAGGAGGCCCTTGCCGCGGTCCGGGATCAGTTCCGGGCCCGCCTCGGGCGCCTCCGCCGGGAGGAGATGGCCCGGGGGACCACCCTGGTCGGGCCCCACCGGGACGACCTGCTCTTCCACATCAACGGCCAGGAAGCCCGGCTCTATGCCTCCCAGGGGCAGCAACGGACCGCGGTCCTGGCCCTGAAACTCGCCGAGATCCAGTTCATGCGGGAGATTATCGGCGAGGCGCCGGTACTGCTCCTGGACGACGTCATGTCCGAACTGGACCCGGGCCGCCGGAACTACCTGCTCCAGGCGGTGGAGACCGGGGTGCAGACCTTTATCAGCTGCACCGACGCGGCAGACCTGATGATCCGCCGCTGGCCGGCGGAATACCGCCTCTTCCGGGTCCAGAGCGGTCAGGTCCTTGTGAAGGGGGAGTCGCCGGATGTTTCTTCACCTGGGGGCTGACGTGGTGGTGAGCCTCAAGGAGGTCATCAGCATCCTCGACCTCCGCACCGCCGGCAAGGCCGAGGCCACCCGGGAGTTTCTCCAGGCCTGCCGGGCCCAGAACCGGGTGATCCAGATCGCAGACGGGGAACCCAAGTCCGTGGTGGTCACCGACCGCCACGTCTACCTCTCCCCCATCTCCTCCCTGACCCTGAAAAAGCGTTCCCGCACCCAGTACGGCCGGGTCATCACCCGGCTCTGAACTCCGGGACCCCGGACCCAGGCGGTGAGCCGCCAGCTTGTGGTAAAATAGACCTGTTCCTTCCACCCTGCGGGGCGCAAGGCACGGGGGCTGAAGGAGGCTTTACAGGTGTCCGAGGCAAGAGAGCAGCCCGTGGTGATGGAGTACGACGCCAGCCAGATCCAGGTTCTGGAAGGCCTGGAGGCGGTGCGGCGGCGTCCCGGCATGTACATCGGCAGTACGTCGGCCCGGGGTCTCCATCACCTCATCTGGGAGATCGTCGACAACGCGGTGGACGAGCACCTGGCCGGCGCCTGCCGGCACATTGCCGTCACCCTCCACCGGGACGGCTCCTGCAGCGTCCTGGACGACGGCCGGGGCATCCCCGTGGACATTCACCCCCAGACCGGCCGGCCGGCCCTGGAGACGGTCTTCACCGTGCTCCACGCGGGCGGCAAGTTCGGCGGCGGCGGGTACAAGGTCTCCGGGGGCCTCCACGGCGTCGGCGCCTCGGTGGTCAACGCCCTCTCCCGCCGGCTGGAGGTGGAGGTCTGGCGGGACGGCGGCCACTTCCGGCAGGTCTACGAGACCGGCCGGCCCATCCAGGATGTGGAGCGGGTGGGGGACGCGCCCCCGGACCGCCACGGCACCCTGGTCCGGTTCTGGCCCGATCCGGAGATCTTCGAGACCGTCGACTTCGACTTCGACACCGTGGCCGTGCGGCTCCGGGAGATCGCCTTCCTGAACGGGGGGCTGGAGATCCTCCTCCGGGACGAGCGGTCCGGGGAGGAGATCTGGTTCCGGTATCAGGGCGGCCTCCGGTCCATGGTCCAGTATCTGAACCGGGCCCGGAACCCCCTGCACCGGGACCCCATCTACATCCAGGACGAGCGGGACGGCAACATCATCGAGGTCGCGCTCCAGTACACCGACGGCTACGCGGAAAACCTTTACTCCTTTGTCAACAACATCCGCACCCATGAGGGCGGCACCCACGAGACCGGCTTCAAGACCGCCCTCACCCGGGTGCTCAACGACTATGCCCGCAAGCACCGGCTGCTGAAGGAGAACGAGGAGGCCCTCTCCGGGGAGGACGTCCGGGAGGGGCTGACGGCTGTCCTCTCGGTAAAGGTCCCGAACCCCCAGTTCGAAGGGCAGACCAAGACCAAGCTGGGGAACAGCGAACTGACGGGGATCGTCAACTCCGTCGTCGGGGACCGCCTCGCCACCTACCTGGAAGAGAACCCCGCGGTGGCCCGGAAGATCGTCGAGAAGGCGGTCCTCGCCGCCCGGGCCCGGGAGGCGGCCCGGAAGGCCCGGGAACTGACCCGGCGGAAGAGCGCCCTGGAGGTGACCAACCTCCCGGGCAAGCTCACCGACTGCATCTCCCGGGACCCCGAGGAGTCCGAACTCTTCCTGGTGGAGGGCGAGTCCGCCGGCGGTTCGGCCAAGCAGGGCCGGGACCGGCGGACCCAGGCGGTGCTGCCCCTCCGGGGGAAGATCATCAACGTCGAGAAGGCCCGGCTGGACAAGATTCTGAACCACGAAGAGGTCCGGGCGATCATCACCGCGGTGGGCACGGGGATCGGGGACGAGTTCGACATCACCAAGGCCCGGTACAAGAAGATCATCATCATGACCGACGCGGACGTGGACGGCTCCCACATCCGCACCCTGCTCCTGACCTTCTTCTACCGGTACATGCGGCCCCTCATCGAACACGGCTACATCTACATCGCCCGGCCGCCCCTCTACATGATCCGAAAGGGGAAGCAGGTCTACTACGCCTACTCCGAGGAGGAAAAGGACCGGATCATCCAGCGGATCGGCGGCGTGACGGAGAAGCCCCAGCGGTACAAGGGTCTGGGCGAGATGAACCCCGAGCAGCTCTGGGAGACCACCATGAACCCCGCCACCCGCACCCTGATCCAGGTCACCCTGGAGGATGCCCTGGCCGCGAACGAGCTCTTCGAGATCCTGATGGGGGAGAGGGTGGAGCCCCGCCGGGAATTCATCGAGCGGCACGCCCACGAAGTGGTCGAGATCGACACCATCGGCTGACCCGAGGTCGACACCGTCGGCTGACCGAGGCCCCGACCGCCGGCCGGCCTGCCCCCGCGGGCAGCCCCGGCGGGGGGCCGGAATCGTCCCGGCACCCGCCTGAGGTGGTCCGGGGTTCAGAACAGGAGGACCTGGTGTGAGCCCGGAGTACGCGGAGAAGATCCTGCAGACAGACATCGAGCAGGAGATGAAGCGCTCCTTCATCACCTACGCGATGTCTGTCATTGTCAGCCGTGCCCTGCCCGACGTCCGGGACGGCCTCAAGCCCGTGCAGCGCCGCATCCTCTATGCGATGTACGACGCGGGCAATACTGCGGACAAGCCCTACCGGAAGTCGGCCAAGACCGTCGGCGACGTCATCGGCCGGTTCCATCCCCACGGGGACGCCGCGGTCTACGACGCCCTGGTCCGGATGGCCCAGGACTGGAACCTCCGCTACCCCCTGGTGGACGGCCAGGGGAACTTTGGCTCCATCGACGGCGACCCGCCGGCCGCGATGCGGTACACCGAGGCCCGGCTCTCCCGGATCGCCGGGGAGATGCTGACCGACATCGAGAAGGACACTGTCGACTTCCAGGACAACTACGACAACAGCGAGCGGGAGCCCGCGGTCCTTCCCTCCCGGTTCCCCAACCTTCTGGTGAACGGCTCCGCCGGCATCGCCGTGGGCATGGCCACCAGCATCCCGCCCCACAACCTGACCGAGGTGGTGGCGGCCCTGGAGGCGATGATCGACAAGCCGGAGATCACCAACGAGGAGCTGATGCGGTACATCAAGGGGCCGGACTTCCCCACCGGCGCCCTGATCCTGGGCCGGGACGGGATCCGCAAGGCCTACACCACCGGCAAGGGCTCGGTCACCATGCGGGCCCGGGCCCAGATCGAGACCCTGCAGAACGGCCGCCAGCGGATCGTGGTGACCGAACTGCCCTATATGGTCAACAAGGCCCGGCTGATCGAGCGGATCGCAGAACTGGTCCGGGAGCGGCGGATCGACGGCATCACCGACCTCCGGGACGAGTCGGACCGGACCGGGCTGCGGATCGTCATCGAACTGCGGCGGGACGCCAACCCCAACGTCATCCTCAACCAGCTCTACAAGTACACGCCGATGCAGTCCAACTTCGCCATCCACATGCTCGCCCTGGTGGAGGGCCGGCCCCGGACCCTTACCCTCCGGGACGCGCTGTGGTACTACCTCCAGCACCAGAAGGAGGTCATCGTCCGCCGCACCCGGTACGACCTCGAGAAGGCCGAGGCCCGGGCCCACATCGTCGAGGGGCTCCTGAAGGCCCTCGACATTATCGACGAGGTGATCGAGACCATCCGCCGGAGCCCGGACACCGACACCGCCCGGACCCGGCTGATGGAGAACTTCGGCTTCAGCGAGGTCCAGGCCCAGCACATCCTGGACATGCAGCTCCGGCGGCTCACCGCCCTGGAGCGGAGCAAGCTGGAGGAGGAGTACCACGACCTGCAGGACAAGATCGCCTACTTCCGGGCGGTCCTCGGGAGCGACCAGCTCCAGTACAAGATCATCAAGCAGGAGCTGGGCCAGATCCGGGAGAAGTACGGCGACCCCCGGCGGACCCGGATCGTCGATGCCTCCGGCGACTTTGAGGTGGAGGACCTCATCGCCGAGGAGGACATCGTCATCACCCTGACCCACCTGGGCTACATTAAGCGGATGCCCATCACCGCCTACCGGAGCCAGCGCCGGGGCGGCCGGGGGGTGACCGGGACCGCGACCCGGGAGGAGGACTTCGTCGAGCACCTCTTCATTACCACCACCCACCACGACATGCTCTTCTTCACCGACCGGGGCCGGTGCTTCCGCCTGAAGGCCCACGAGATCCCCGAGGCCAGCCGCACCGCCCGGGGCACCGCCATTGTCAACCTGATCAACCTCGAGCCCGGGGAGCGGGTCCAGGCGGTCATCCCCATCAAGGGGGTGGGGGAGGAGGGCTACCTCTTCTTCGCCACCCGGCAGGGCCTGGTGAAGAAGACCCCCATCGCCGAGTACGCCAACGTCCGCTCCTCGGGGCTCATCGCCATCAACCTCCAGGAGGGCGACGGGGTCGTCGGGGTCATCCACACCCGGGGCAACGAGGAGATCGTCCTGGTCTCCTCTGCCGGCTACGCCATCCGGTTCCACGAAGAGGACGTCCGGCCCACCGGCCGGGATACCCGGGGCGTCCGGGGGATCGCCCTGGACGAGGGGGCCCAGGTGATCGGCATGGACGTGGTCCGGCCGGGGACCGAGCTGCTGGTGGTCACCCGGAACGCCATGGGCAAGCGCACCCCCCTGGACGAGTACCCCACCTACAACCGGGGGGCCCGGGGCGTGAAGACCATCCACCTCACCGAGCGCACCGGCGACCTGGTGGCCATCAAGACCGTGCGGGAGCAGGACGAACTCTTCCTCATCTCCGAGCAGGGGATCATCATCCGGATCCCGGTGGCCCAGGTGCGGCGCACCGGCCGGGTGGCCCAGGGGGTGACCCTGATGAACCTGGAGAAGGGGGACTCCCTGGTGGCCATCGCCCGGGTCCAGGTGAAGGAGGAGGAGGAAGGGGAGGAGTGACCGCGGGGTGACCGGTCCGCGGGCCAGCCAAACCAGCCAATTGGACCCGTCCATTGGCCGTTGACAGGCCGGACCCCCGGGGTAAGGCGGCCCGGGGCTGGTAGCGGCGGCCCCAGCCCCGGCCGGACAGCGGCACCGCTCTCCACACCTGACGTACCCTCGACGTACCAGGGAGGAGGCACCAGCCATGTCTGTGCGCACCTGTCCCCACTGCCGGGGGCATGTGAGCCCCGGCGAGGAGCGCTGCCGGTGGTGCGGCGCACCCCTGCCGGCGGAGGTGCCGGCCTTCCGGGCCGGCGACCTCCTCCGCATCCGCAACCCCTTCAAGAACGGCCATGTGGAGGACGTGACGGTGGTGAGCGTGGAGCGGGGCGGATACGGCCTCGCGGTCCGGGACAGCCGGGGCATGGTCTGGGCCCTCATCAAGCCCACCGACGTGGTGGCGGTCCTCCACCGGGCCCGGGAGGAGGCTGCAGGCTGAGGGGAAAGGGGGCGCAAGGGGCCACAGGAGCGAGAACCGGGGGCAGCCGTGCGCTGCCCCCGGTTCTCTATGGTCCACCCAGTCCTTTTCCTGGTCCACCCAACTCTTTTCTCCCCGGTGAAACCCCGCCGGGTGGCGGATCGTTATAACAAATAAGACAACCCTGGGGGAGGTTGGCCGATGCGCAGCCGCTGGATCGCAGCCCTCGGCCTTCTGCTGGCGGCCACCCTGGCTGCCGGCTGTCTCCGGAAGTCCGATCCGCCCGCCACCGGCGAGGTGCAGGACCCCTCCGGCCAGCCGGCGGCTCCTTCCGACCAGACCGGCGCCGGCGGCGGAACCGGAGGACCCGGAACCGGCGGGGCGGGTCCGGGACCCGCGCCGCCCCAGGTGCAGACCTACCTCCGGCAGGGGCACCGGTCCCCCGACGGCCAGTGGCTGGCGGCTCTGGTGCCTCCCGAGGCCGGCCCGGAGGCCGCCGGCCTCTGGGTGGTCGCCGCCGCGGGCTCCCAGCAGCCGGTCCGGATCGCCCAGGCGGTCTCCTACCAGTCCGGCGGACCCATCTGGACTCCCCGGGGGGAACTGGTCTTCCCGGGCGAGGACGGCTGGCGCATCGCCACGCCGCCGGGCTGGCGGCACCAGCCCTTCCTCCCGCAGCTCCTGGGCGGCCGGGAGGTCCTCCTCCGGCCGGACGCCTTCTCCCCGGACGGCAGCCAGTTCGTCTACACCGTGGTGGAGAACGGCCGGAAGGAGGTCTGGCTGGCCTCCACCGTCGGGCAGAACCTCCGGCACCTGGGGACCGACGTGGTGGCCAACTGGGTGGAGGGCACCCTGGTGGTGGGACCGGAGGGGAAGTAGTCGGGGCCCTGGAGGGGCCCTTGTGGTCCCGGGCAGGGCCCCACCTGTGCGGGAGGGCCCCCACGGGGGCCCCTATTGCATCCGGAACCGGTCCGTGCTATACTCCACCCCAAAGATCGCCCTGCCCGAGGACGGGGAGAGTAGGCACCCCCCTGGCTCCAGAGAGCCGGCGGCCGGTGCAAGCCGGTGCCAGGGCTGCCGATCCGCCCCTGAGGGCCCCGGGGATGACCCGGGCGGGCCCGGCCCGATACAGCCGGAGCGAGGGGGTTGCGCCTTCGGGCGCAGCCAACCAGGGTGGCACCGCGGAAGCGACCTTCCGCCCCTGGCCTGCCGGCCGCTGCGGCCGGCGCCGGGGGCGGTTTGCTTTTCTCCCGGGCTGCCCCCTTGCCGGCGGTAGCCGCCCGGGGGTTGTGTGGGCGCACACCAGTCCTCAGCGGGAGGGTGGATGCCGTGCTGCGGGAAAAGGCGCTGCTCTTTCTCCCCGGGCCGACCCCGGTCCCGCCCCGGGTCCAGGCGGCCATGGCAATGCCCATGGTCAGCCACCGGGGCCCGGAGTTCTCCGCCCTCCACGGGGAGATCGCCCGGGGGCTTCAGGCCCTCTTCCGCACCCGGGAAGAGGTCTACGTCCTGCCGGGGGCCGGCAGCGGGGGCTTTGAGGCGGCCCTGGTGAACTTTGTCCCCGCCGGGGCCCGGGTGCTGGCGGTGAGCATCGGCGACTTCGGCGACCGGTGGGCCCGGGCGGCCGCGGCCCTGGGCTACCGGGTGGAGCGGCTGGAGTTTCCCCCCGGCGCCGCCGCCGACCCCGGCGCGCTCCGGGAGCGGCTGCGGGCGGACGCCGGCCGGGAGATCCGGGCGGTCCTGATCACCCACAACGAGACCTCCACCGGGGTCACCAACCCGGTGGCGGAGCTGGCCGCGGCGGTCCGGGAGCACGGGGCCCTGGTGCTGGTGGACTCCGTCAGCGGCCTCGGCGCCATGCCCCTGGAGATGGACGCCTGGGGGCTCGATGTGGTCTTCACCGGCGCCCAGAAGGCCCTCATGCTCCCCCCGGGGCTCACCAT
>QGUP01000224.1 GCA_003242505.1 Bacillota bacterium | reverse complement strand
TGAACGCGGAGGTGGCGGTGAGCCTCAACGGAAAGGTGGTCTGGACGGGGACGATGGCGGTGCCGGCGGGGGGCCGGGTGAGCAAGACCCTGGAGTTCTTGCCGGGGCCCGGGGGGACGACGATGACCTTCACCGGGGTGGTGGACCCGGCGAACACCATCGCCGAGGCGGACGAAGAGAACAACCGGCACACGGTCCAGACCCGGGTGCTGCGGGACGAGCAGTTGCCTCCGCCGCCGGTGCCGGACAAGCTGGAGGCGTGGCTCATCGGGGGGTAGAGTCCCCCTGCAGCGGCTCCACAAGGCCTAGCCCTGCACGGCCCACGAGGTGCCGCCGCGAACTCTCAATGAATTAGTGAATAGGTCCCCGCCGGGGTAGGAGTCCTCGGCGGGGGCATCTCTTCTGGGGGCTGTGGTGAGGTGATGCTGTCGCCCCCCACTTCCAGAAGGGAGCCCGGCTGACGTGGGCGAAGGGAAACAATAAACTCAAGGTTGCGCACGGAGGGATGGTCGAGACAAGGTGCCCAAGTTGGTTGCACTGCTCTTGATCGGGTTCGGTTTGCTGGAAGTGATCAACCCCCGGATCACCTGGTACCTGTCCGAAGGCTGGAAGTTCAAGGACGCTGAGCCCAGTGACCTCTACCTGGCGGTGAGCCGGGTCGTCGGCGCGGTGCTGGTCCTGATCGGGCTCGGCGTGCTGGTGCTGACTTGACACCCCTCCCGCGGCTTGGCTCCCCCGTCCTTCCCCAGGCTTAGCTTTCGCGCCCCCCCACCTTTGGCTGCCTCTGACAGATAGCCGCCTCCAGCCTGTTGCCGCCTCTTGCTGCTTCCAGCCTGTTGCCCTTGCGACCTGCGGCCCCCTGCAGCCGGTTGCCGACCGGGTGCAGGGGGTCCCGTGCTCCCGCCGCGCATAACATGGGACGAAAGGCCCCGGCGGGAGGGGGAGGGTTACCGTGGATCTCAGGGAGCGGCTGGAGCAATACCACAGCGAGGAGGCAAAGCTGCGCTGGGAGGGCAGCTTTCTTGATTATTTTGAAATGGTTCGGCAGCGGCCGCACATCGCAGACCTCGCCCACGCCCGAATCTACCGGATGATCCTGTCAGCGGGGGTGGAGGTGGGGGAGGACGGCCGCAAGCGCTATAAGTTCTTTGCCAACGACCTCTTCGGCCTGGAAAAGCCCCTGGAGCAGCTGGTGGAGTACTTCAGCTCCGCGGCCCGGCGCCTGGAGGTGCGCAAGCGCATCCTCCTCCTGATGGGCCCCGTGGGCGGCGGCAAGTCCACCATCGTCACCCTGCTCAAGCGGGGGATGGAGCGGTTCAGCCGGACGGAAGAGGGCGCCATCTACGCGATCAAGGGTTGCCCCATGCACGAAGAGCCCCTGCACCTCATACCGGAGGAGTTGCGGCCGGAGATCCTCCGGGAGTACGGGATTTACATCGAGGGCGACCTTTGCCCTTACTGCCGCCAGATGGTCCAGGACCAGTACGGGGGCCGGATCGAGGAGGTCCGGGTGCAGCGGATTGCCTTTTCGGAGAAGAACCGGGTCGGCATCGGCACCTTCAGTCCCTCGGACCCCAAGAGCCAGGACATCTCGGAGTTGACGGGCTCGGTGGACCTCTCGACCATCGGCCGCTACGGCTCCGAGTCCGACCCCCGAGCCTACCGGTTCGACGGCGAGCTGAACATCGCCAACCGGGGGATGATGGAGTTCATCGAGATGCTCAAGGCCGACGAGAAGTTCCTCTACGGGCTTCTCACTCTGTCGCAGGAACAGGTTCTGATCAAACCTACTGGAGCCGTGGGAACACCTCTACCTTTGGTGGCTGCTTCCGGCCCGTGGGGTACATCACGTAGCGACCGACGATCATCTGCACCAGCTCCGTCCTGCCGGCGTAGTCCAGGTGGTCCAGGGTGGCCCGCACCTGTTCCAGCCACTCACGGTCATTCAAGAGGTGCCAGAGCGGAGACTGTTCCAGTACCGGAGGCCCTTCGGCCAGACGCCGGCGCAACTCTTTGCTCCGGCTCTCCAGGGCCTTCAGTTCGTTTGCGATGCGCTCCAGGGCCGGCAGGGCCGTGTCGGCCGGCCAAAGTCCCCGGGCGAAGAGCAACCCGATCCGCTCCTGCTCCTCCCGCTTCGCTTGGATCTGCTCCTCCAGTGCCTCCAGCTCCTGTTCCATGCCGGTTTGGTCCGGTGCAGCGGCCATGGCAGCGAGTTCCTGTTCAAGCGCTTCACGGAGCAGGCCCTCCTGGAACCAGGACCGCACCTGCTCCCACACCGCTGCTTCGACTGCCTCCCGGGGTTTGGCCGGCAGTGTGCAGTCGCTGGGCGGGGCCCCTGCTACCCAGTGCCGCATGTACCTGCTGGCGCACACGATCTGGCGGCCGGAGAGATACATGAGCCGGCCTCTGCAGATGCCGCACCGACCAAGCCCGGTGAGCATGTACCGCCGCCGAGGGTCGTTTTCGGCACGGCCGCCGATGCGGAACCCGGCCAGAACCTCCTGGGCCCGTTGCCACAGGTCCATGGGAACGATGGGCTGCACCTGGATGGTACCCCATTCCTGCCCGGCCGGTTTGGGCCGGGCAGTCAGCTTGATCCCTCGCTTCAGCCTCTCCTCCTTGGGCAGACGCCTGGCGACGGCGATCCCCCGGTGGTCCCGCTTGCCCAGTACCAGCCGGCCTGTGGCGTACACCGGGTTTCGGAGAATCCGCCGCACTGTGGTATGGTGCCAAGCTTCCTTGCCTCTCTTGGTGGGCACTCCCAGCTGGGTGAGCCGTTCGGCTATGGCCTGCGGGCCCAGGCCCTCCTCGGCGCACCAGCGAAACATGCTCAGAACCCAGCGGGATTCGGTTTCGTCGGGAACGACAACCTCGTTGGCCGGCCTGTGCTTGGCTCCCTTCACAAACTTGTAGCCGTACAGCCGGATAATGTGGGGCACGCCCCCGGCCCGCACCTTGCCGATCATACCCCTCCGGGTCCGCTCGATGATCTTGGCTTTCTCGTACTCAGCGATGGCGCCTGTCATGCTGAGGAAGAGCCGGCCTTCCGGTGTGTCCTCGATGGCAGCCTGCACAAACACAATTTCAGCACCGGCCCGGCGGATCTCGTCGTAAATCAGGAGCTGGTGGACCAGGTTACGCGCCAGACGGTCCGGGTGCAGGCAGATAAAGTACTGGACCTGCCCTTGCCGCACCAGGTCCAGAGCAGCCTGGAGACCTGGGCGCTCCAGGATCTCACCGGACAGATCGTCCGTGAACTCTACGACTGGGGTGCCCGGGGCCAGTTCGGCGGCCCGGGCTCGGCAAGCTCGAAGCTGTTCGGGTAGGCTGTAACCTGACCGGGCTTGGTCTTCGGTTGAGACACGGGCATACAGGACGATCATGGTGACCTCCAGTCAACCCTTTCACCGATGAGAACGGGGAAGGTTCGTCGGCTGGGATCTTGTTTGGGCCTGCTGTTGGAGTCGGCGTACCTGTTGCCGTAGCGCAGCCAGATGCTGCTCGGACCACAGCTCAACCCCAAGGGCCCTGGCTGCACGTTCGGCCTGCTCCGTGAAACCGTTCGGGGCAATCAGCCTGGCAGCATGGCACTTGTAGATGTCCTTGCCTCCATGTACCTGGTACACCGATTCCAGGCCCACCTTGCCGCTCCAGTTCTTGGCCTGTATGGCAATCCGCTTTCCCTGGGGGTCCTGGATGATCAGGTCCACTCCCCAGTCTCCTTGTAGGGGCGTACGCTGCACCTGGTAACCCAGAGCCCTAAACAACTGGACAAGTTCGAGTTCCAGGGCTTTGCCCTTGTCGAGGGTATTGGTAGACTTCCAGGAAGAGCGTGAGCGGGTACGTGGAGCAGATCGTGAACTGGGACTGAGCTTTCTGTCTATCCATGCCAGCAGAAGGCCGATGGCGAAAATCGGAAGGAAGATGCTAAACATAACCTTGTAAACGTCTAGCAGCGCCTTAAGCGCCGCCAGGTTCGCCTCATTAAGAAGCCAGGAGAAATCCATGTCAAGCCGCTCCCATTACCAGTAGTCCCCTCCCCTTCGTCCAGTACACGACTTCTGGGCGATTGATACGAACATATGTTCGTGTCTATACTGAGAGAGGTGGAACTTGGGCAAGGAGGGGCTGCATCGATGCACGAACCTGGATCGATCAGCGACATCCTGACCCAGCTGTATCGGGCAGCCGTTGGAAGGGGCCGGCCGGACGTGGCCGACGCTATCTATGCGCTGCTCACTTCTTCCCAGAATCCCCTTCCTGGGCCTCCTTGCCCAGGGCCACCCGTAGCATCTTCAGTGCCTTCCGAACATCGTCGGGACTGAAGCCGTCACGCAAAGCCTCTTCTACGACCGCTTCCCAGTCTGGGGGGAGGCGGTCGTCTCG
>QGUP01000223.1 GCA_003242505.1 Bacillota bacterium | reverse complement strand
GGTGTGGGCGCCGCCGGCCTGACGGGACCCCCACCCAGCCGGAAGGCACACCGACCCGGCCGGGGGGGGGCCGCAGGGCGGTGTGCCGGCTTCCTTTTCCAGCAGCCGGTGGCAGCCATGGCGGAAGATGGGGAGGGGTCCGGGCTTGCAGCCGCCGGGGGCGATTGGTATCATGGAACTGACAACCGGGAAACCTGTTGGCACCCTGCCGTGTGCGTGATCGGCACGTCTTACAATGACCTGGACACCAATTGAAAAGGGAGCCCGGACTCCGCTGATGGCGTGTATGCCCCCCTCCGCCGGAGGCCAGGGGACACACAAAGTCAGCGGGAGGGCACCCACCTGCCGGGGATGCAGGTTCATTGGGCGGCGACACGGCTCGGTGGGGGCAGTTTTCCCGGCCGGCGCCCGTTTCCGGGCGCCGTTTGCGCGCCCCCGTTCCCCCCGGGCCCCACTCCCTGGGACCCGGGGCTCTTTCCCGGGGGACCGGGGCGGGTTAAAATGGAGGAAAAGGCAGGAAAGAAGAGCCGCGGCTCCCGCCGCGGCCAGCCGACGCGAAGGGGGAACCGTCGTGGCCGACAATGTCCATACCTTCACCAGCGCAAACTGGCAGACGGAGGTGCTGAGCGCCTCGGAGCCGGTGCTGGTGGACTTCTGGGCTCCCTGGTGCGGGCCCTGCCGCATGCTGGCGCCGGTGATCGAGGAGCTGGCCAGGGAGTACGAGGGCCGGGTCAAGGTGGGCAAGGTGAACGTGGACGAGAACCAGGACCTGGCCATGCAGTTCGGGGTGATGAGCATCCCCACCCTGATTCTCTTCAAGGGCGGCCAGCCGGTGGAGCGGCTGGTGGGCTTCATGCCCAAGAACGAGCTGAAAAAGCGCCTGGACCCGGTGCTGTGAGGGAGCGCCGGGCCGGCATATCGACAGAGCCGGCACATCGGAGAGGCGGCATATCGGCAGAGGCGGTTGGCCCAAGGGGCCAGCCGCCTCATCGCGTTTCGGTCTGCGTTCCGGGGTCTGGGCTTACCCGACGATCCGGTTGCACAGCCGCCCGAGGCCAGTGATCTCCACCGCTACCTCGTCCCCCGGTCGGAGCCAGGGCCGATCCGGCCGGCCCAGGGCCACCCCCGCCGGGGTGCCGGTCATGATCAGGTCCCCGGGCTCCAGGGTCATGTACTGGGAGAGGTAATGGACCAGGTAGGCGCAGTCGAAGATCATCGCCCCGGTCCAGGCCTCCTGCCGGAGTTCGCCGTTGACGTAGGTCCGGAGCTGCAGGTTCTGGGGGTCCGGCACCTCGTCCGCGGTGACCAGGTACGGGCCGATGGGGGCAAAGCCGTCGCAGGACTTCCCCAGGAGCCACTGGGAAGTCCGGAACTGGAGGTCCCGGGCGGAGATGTCGTTGCCGATGCAGTAGCCGAAGACGTAGCCCAGGGCCTCCTCCCGGCTCACCTGCCGGGCCCGGCGGCCGATGACCAGGGTCAGCTCCCCCTCGTAGTCCATCTGGGTCACCCCCGGCGGGACGGGGATGGGCTCCCCGTGGCCGGCGAGGGCGTTGGGGTACTTGCCGAAGATCACCGGGTGCTCGGGGACCTCCATGGCGGCTTCCGCCGCGTGCTGCCGGTAGTTGAGGCCGATGCAGAGGATCTTCCCCGGCGCCGGCACGCAGGGGGCAAAGCGCAGATCGGCCTCATCGAGGAAGATCCCAGGCCCCAGTTCCGGCCGGGCCGCCGCCGCTTCCGCCAGGGCGGCGAGGGAGCCGGTGCCCCCGGCCATCACCTCCGCCAGGGTCTCCGGCCCGGGGATTCCCAGGGCCGCCCGGGCCGCGGCCACGTCCAGGACGCCCCGGTCGGTCTTCACCCCCAGTCGCACCTGTCCCTCCCGCCAGAAGTGGACGAGACGCATCGGTCTCCCTCCTGCCGTGCCGGGGTCTTCGCCGGGTCCGGTCCGCCCCCGGGCCGGTCCCCGGGCCCCGGCTTCCGTTGGCTTTGGAAGAGACCTACGGCGGGGGCGGGCCCGGTTCCTGCTGGTGCCCGGGCCCCGGGATCGGGCCTTCCCCGAGACCCAGGGCGCCGAGGAGGGCGCCCGCGGGAGCGATGAGCGGAAGGGGGCTTCGGAAGAGGGCGGTGCGGGCCCCAGGGAGGGAGAGGGCACCGACCAGCCGGTCAAAGCCGCTATTCTCCTGCTCGCTCAGCCACCGCCGCACCCGCAGCAGCCGCCGGTACCAGCCCCGCCAGCGCCGGGCGAACCGGGTGAGGCTCCCGTCCCCCAGGGCGATCTCCCGGGCGGCCATGACGCCGCTGTACAGGCTGGGGCACTGGCCGCAGCCCACCAGGGGCTCGACAAAGCCCCCGGCGTTGCCCACCAGGAGGAGCGGCCCGACGGTGTGAGCCGCGGCCTGGCCAATCTCAAACTTCTCCAGCTTGGCCTCCCGCTCCACCTTCCAGCCGGCGCCTTCGGCCCGCAGAAACCGCTGCCAGTACCGGTCCACCTCGTCGGCGTTGCTGTCCGGCACCGCCACCATCGCGAAGGCCCGGCGCTCGTCAAAGGGCGCCAGGTACCCGTAACCGGTCTTGGCGTACTCGACCCGGAACCAGACGTGCAACTCGCTCGGGTCAAAATCCCCCCGGACCACCGCACCCCGGAGCCACCCGGCCAGATCCCGCTGCCACAGCCCCAGGGCCCGGGTCACCTCCTGGTCGCCGGTGGCCACCACCACCCGGTCGAACTCCCGGGCCAGCCGCTCCGGGTGCGGATGGCGCCCGAAGCGAATCTCGGCCTTGAGGTGCCGCTGGAGCTGCCGCTCCAGGGAGCGGTCGTCGTGCCCCCGGATGGTGAAATAGCCGATGGGGCCCCGGGCCGTGACCGCCCGGCTTGGGGCGTGGAGGGTGACCCGGGTGATCGCCCCGGAGGGCTGCAGCGGCAGCCCCAGGCGCTGCCGGAGTTCGAGGAAGATATCCCGGCTGGGACGGTGGTGGAGGATCTGCGGCATGATCTCCACGTTGGGGAACCGCTCCCCCACCCGATGCCGCTTCTCGAAGATGACCGGCCGGATCCCCAGCCGCTCCAGTTCGTAGGCACAGGCAAGGCCGGCCAGGCCGGCCCCCAGGATCGCCACCCGCACGAAGAACCCCTCCGCACCGTTTCTCCGGCCGGATGGCCCGGCCATCCATAGCCTGCTGCAGGGTTTGCCCCGGGATGCGGGGGCTCTGGCGCCGGCGAGCGGCGGGGCTCTGCCCTTGCGCCGGCTGCGGAAGCCCTGCCGCCGATGAGCGGCGTGAGCGGCGGGGCTCTGCCGCTGCGCCCGCTGGAGAAAAGCCGGGGACAGCGGCCTTGCGCCGGCGGATCCGACAACTCATCCGGAATGATACAAGTTGCACCTTCGCCCGCGGAGGGGTTATGAATGGTGTTGTTAGCACTCAATCCTTGCGAGTGCTAACAAGCGGTTGGTAAAGGGAAGACCCGATCACTCCATCACGGTCCAAGGGAGGTGTGTGGCGTTGCGGATCGCACAGGTGGCCCCGCTGTACGAGAGCGTTCCCCCTCGCCTGTACGGTGGGACGGAACGGGTGGTATCCTACCTGACGGAGGAGCTGGTCCGTCGCGGGCACGAGGTGACCCTCTTCGCCAGCGGCGACTCCCAGACTAGCGCCAACCTGGTGGCCATCTGTCCCCAGGCCCTCCGGCTCGGCGGCGCCGTGGACCAGATGTGCCACCACATCCTGATGCTGGAGAAGGTCTTCCAGCTGGCCGATTCCTTTGACGTCATCCACTTCCACTGCGACTACCTGCACTTCCCGCTCTCCCGCCGGTTTGCCAGGGTCCCGGTGGTGACCACCCTCCACGGCCGGCTGGACCTGCCGGACATTCGCCCGCTCTACGAGGAGTTCCGGGATCAGCCTGTGGTCTCGATCTCCGACGCCCAGCGGCGTCCGCTGCCGTTCCTCAACTGGCAGCGCACCGTCTACCACGGCCTCCCGGCCGACCTGTACACCTTCCACGAGAAGCCCGGGGACTACCTGGCCTTCCTGGGCCGCATCTCCCCGGAGAAGCGGGTGGACCGGGCCATCGAGATCGCCCGGCGGGTGGGGATGCGGATCAAGATCGCGGCCAAGATCGACGCCGCGGACCGGGCCTACTACGAGGAGAAGATCCGGCCCCTGATGCAGGACCCCCTGGTGGAGTTCATCGGGGAGATCGGAGAGAAGGAGAAGGATGAGTTCCTGGGCAACGCGTACGCCCTGCTCTTCCCCATCGACTGGCCGGAGCCCTTCGGCCTCGTGATGATCGAGGCCCTGGCCTGCGGCACCCCGGTCATCGCCTATCCCCACGGCTCGGTGCCAGAGGTCCTGGAGGACGGGGTGACCGGATTCATCGTCCGGTCCATCGACGAGGCGGTGGCCGCGGTGGAGCGGA
>QGUP01000222.1 GCA_003242505.1 Bacillota bacterium | reverse complement strand
CTGCTGTGCCGTCGCCGGGTTCATCGGCGGGTCACCTCCTCCCGCATCGCCGCGACCTCGGGCCGCGGAGGCGCCTGGGGGTGCTGGAGCCAGCACTTGGACTGATGCTCAGAGCCGACGGGGAAGAGGGGCGGGTCCTCCTCCAGGCAGATCCGCATGGCAAAGGGGCACCGGGGCGCAAAGGCGCACCCCTTCGGCGGCGCCAGCAGGTCCGGCGGCTGCCCCTCGATGGGGACCAGGGGCTTCTTCTCCTTCCGGTCCAGCCGGGGCACCGACCGGAGCAGCCCCAGGGTGTAGGGGTGCTGGGGGTTGGCGTAGAGCTCCCGGACCGGGGCCTCCTCCACCACCTGGCCGGCGTACATGACGATCACCCGGTCCGCCAGCCCCGCCACCACCCCGAGGTCGTGGGTGATGAGGATGATCGCGGTGTCCAGCTGGCGCTTGAGGTTCTTGAGGACATCCAGGATCTGGGCCTGGATGGTGACGTCCAGGGCGGTGGTGGGCTCATCCGCGATGAGGAGCTTGGGGTTGCAGGAGATGGCCATCGCGATCATGACCCGCTGCCGCATGCCGCCGGAGAACTGGTGGGGGTAAGCGGAGAGCCGCTTCTCCGGCTGAGGGATCCCCACCAGCCGCAGCATCTCCACCGCCCGCTCCCGGGCCTGGGCCTTGCTGAGGCCCTGGTGCCGCTCAATCGCCTCCGTGAGCTGCAGGCCGATGGTCAGCACCGGGTTGAGGGAGGTCATCGGGTCCTGGAAGATCATGCCGATCTCGTTGCCCCGGACCCGCTCCATCTCCTTCTCCGAAAGCTGCAAGAGGTCCCGGCCGTCAAAGAGGATCTGGCCGCTCTTGATCTTGCCGGGAGGGTCGGGGATGAGCCGCATGATCGAGGCGGTGGTGACGCTCTTGCCGCAGCCCGACTCGCCCACGATGGCCACGGCCTCGCCCCGGCCCACGGTGAAGCTGACGCCGCGGACCGCCTTCACCTCACCGGCATACGTAAAGAACGAGGTGTGCAGGTCCCTGACGACCAAGAGCGGCTCCTTCTGCTCCGTCTTCACATAGCACACCTCCTACTTCCGCATCCGGGGGTCCAGGGCGTCCCGCAGGCCGTCGCCCAGGAACTGGAAGGCCAGCATGGTGATGGAGATAAAGAGGCCCGGGAAGATCAGGGTCCAGGGCGCGGTGCGCAGGTTCTGGTACGCGTCCGCGGCCAGGGAACCCCAGGAGGCGATGGGCGCCGAGACCCCGAGGCCGAGGAAGGAGAGCCAGGACTCGGTGAAGATCGCCGCGGGCACCTCGACGGTCATGGTGACGATGATCGGCCCCAGGGCGTTGGGCACCAGGTGCCGCCAGATGATCTTCCAGGGAGGCACCCCCAGGGTCCGGGCGGCCAGGACGAACTCCCATTCCTTGAGGCTCAGGACCTGCCCCCGGACGATCCGGGCCATGCCGATCCAGGAGGTGATGGCCAGGGCGATGAAGATAGTCTTCAGCCCCGGCTTGAGGACCACCATCAGGAGGATGACGTACAGGGTGGTCGGCAGCCCGTAGATGATGTCGACAATCCGCATCATGATGTTGTCGACGGTGCCGCCGAAGTAACCGGAAATGGCCCCGTAGAGGATGCCGATGATCCCGGCCATCAGCGAGGAGAAGAAGCCCACCGCCAGGGAGATCCGCGCGCCGAACATGGTGCGGACAAAGAGGTCCCGGCCCAGGTTGTCGGTGCCGAACCAGTGCTCCGCCGACGGCGGCTGGTAGGCCTTGGTCAGGTTCTGCTCGTCGTAGGCGTAGGGGGAAAGCATCGGCACGAAGATCGCCAGGAGGACCAGCACGACGATGACGGTCAGGCCCAACATCGCCAGCCGGTGCTGCCGCAGCCGGCGCCAGGCGTCCTGCCAGTAGGTGGTGCTGGGCCGGGGGGTCTCCTGGCCGGCCAGGGCTTCCCGGGGCACCGGCTGGAACCGCTCCAGGTCCACGGTCACGTTCACCCTACTCACCCCCGCCCGCAACCTTGATCCGGGGATCCACCACGGCGTAGAGCAGGTCGACGATCAGGTTGGCCGCCACCAGCAGCACCGAGTAGAACATGGTGACACCCATGATCAGGGTGTAGTCCCGGTTGGCGATGCTCGTCACAAAGGTCCGGCCCATGCCGGGGATGGCGAAGATGGTCTCGATGACAAAGCTGCCGGTCAGGATCTGGGCCGAGAGGGGGCCCAGGAAGGTGATCACCGGCAGGATCGCGTTCTTGAGCGCGTGCCGGTAGATCAGGATGTACCCGGGCATCCCCTTGGCCCGGGCCGCCTTCATGTAGTCCTGCTGCAGGACCTCCAGCATGCTCGACCGCACCAGGCGGGCGATGAAGGAGGTCGGGAAGGCGGACAGGGCCAGGACGGGCATGATCGCCCGGTCCCAGGTGCCCCACCGGGAGGCGGGCAACCAGCCCAGGCGGTAGGAGAAAATGTAAATCAGGATCGAACCCAGGATGAAGCTCGGGACGGAGAAGCCCAGGGTGGCCAGGGTCATGGCCAGGTGGTCCTGCCAGCGGTACTGGCGCAGGGCCGAGATGATGCCGGCGCTAATTCCCAGCACCACCGCCACCCCGAGGGCCATCAGCCCGAGCTGCGCGGAGACCGGGAACCCCTGGGCGATAATCTCATTTACGGTTTGGTTCGCGTAACGGAAGGACGGGCCCAGATCCCACTTGATCAGCCGCCACATGTAGTCGAGGTACTGCTTCCAGATGGGCCAGTCCAGGTGATACTTCTTATTCAAATTTTCCAGGATCGCCGGCGGCAGCTGCTTATCGCTGTCAAAGGGCCCGCCGGGAATCGCCCTCGACATGAAGAACGTGAGCGAAGCGATGACCCACAGGGTAAGGATCCCGGACAGCAGCCTGCGGGCGATATATCGGGCCACAGGCATCACGCTCCCCAACTAATCAAAAAGGCGGGGGCAGGGGTGGGCGGGGTTTACCCCCGCCCACCGGGTCTCCCTGCCCCCTGTCACCCCGGTGCTAGTGCGCCTCGACGTACGCCCACTTGAAGTCCTCCGCACCGATGGGCGGGTGCAGGACCCCCTTGACCCAGGGCTTCTCCTGGAACTTGTTGACGTAGTGGTAGATCGGGATGATGACCGCCTCGTCGAAGAGCATCTTCTCGGCCTGGTGCATGGCCTCCATCCGGACCTGGGGGTCCGCGCTCCGCTTGGCGGTCGCGATCAGCTGGTCGTACTCGGCGCTCTTCCAGCCGGTGTCGTTCTGGCCGCTGTCAGAGGTGAACATGTCCAGGAAGGTCATCGGATCCAGGTAGTCGCCGAGCCAGCCGTTCCGGGCGATGTCGTACTGCAGGTTGTGGCGGGTCTGCAGGAAGACCTTCCACTCCTGGGACTGCAGGGTGATGTTGGTGATGCCCAGGTTCTGCTTCCACATCGCCTGGATGGCCTCGGCGACGGGCTGGTGGGCGCCCTCCTGGTTGTAGAGGATCACCGCGGGCGGGAAGCCCTGGCCGTCGGGGTACCCCGCCTCGGCCAGCAGCCGCTTGGCCTCGGCGATGTTGGCCTGCATGTCCTCGGAGATGTAGTTGCCGCCGTTCTGCCGGAAGTCACCGGAGACGTCCGGGACCCCGGGCGGGACGAAGGCGTAGGCGGGCAGCTCGCCGGCCCGGGTCACGTTCTCCACGATGGCCTTCCGGTCGATGGCCAGGGAGAGGGCCTTCCGGACCCGGACGTCGTTGAAGGGCGGCTTGGTGGTGTTGACGATGTAGTAGTAGGTGCCCAACTGCGGGGTGACCTTGGCGTCGCCGCTGGCCAGGAGCCGGGGCAGGTCCGCCGGCGGGATGGCGCCGAGGTTCACGTCCACCTCGCCGTTCTCGAACATGGTGACGTTGGTGGCGCCGTCGGGCACCATCAGGAAGGTGATTTTCTCGAGCTTGACGGTGTCCTTGTCCCAGTAGTTCTCGTTCTTGACGATGACCAGCCGGTCGTTGTGGACCCACTCGACGATCTTGAAGGGGCCGTTGCCGACCAGGGTGGCCGCCTCAGCCGCCCACTTGTCGTTGGCCTCCACCACCTTCTTGGGCACCGGGTAGTAGGTGGGGAAGGCGGTGAGGGAGAGGAAGTACGGCGTCGGGGACTCCAGGGTGACCTGGAGGGTCTTGTCGTCCAGGGCCTTGACGCCGACCTGATCCGGGTCGGTGATCTCGCCCTTGTTGTACTTCTCGGCGTTCTTCAGGTAGTAGAGCTGGTAGGCGTACGGGGAGCTGAATTCCGGAGCCAGCGCCCGCTTCCACGCGAACTCAAAGTCGTGGGCGGTCACCGGGTCGCCGTTGCTCCACTTGATCCCGTCCCGGAGCTTGAAGGTCCAGACCAGGCCGTCCTCGCTGGTCTCCCAGGACTCGGCCATGGC
>QGUP01000221.1 GCA_003242505.1 Bacillota bacterium | reverse complement strand
CCAGGTCCTTCAGCCGGTCCGCGAGCTCCGCGGTGGCCGCGGTGCCGAGGCGCCGGTAGGCGTCAGCGACGATCTTGCCCATCCACTTCTTCTCGATCACCGCGTCGATGAACCGGAGCTCGTAGGGCAGGACCTCGTTGAAGATCACCCGGCCGACGGTGGTCCGGACCAGGACATAGTCGCCCTTGATTTTGACCTTGTCCGGGTCGCTGGGATCCACCGGCCACTTGGCCGCCCAGCTCTTCGGGAACCGGACAGTCACCTTGGCGTGGAGTTCGACCTCGCCCTGGTCGTAGGCGAAGATGGCCTCGTCGGGGCTGGAGAAGATCTTGCCCTCGCCCTTGGCCCCGTCCTTGTCCAGGGTGAGGTAGTAGCACCCCAGGACCATGTCCTTGGTCGGGGTGATGACCGGCTGGCCGTCCTTGGGGTTGAGGATGTTGTGGGAGCTGAGCATCAGGATCCGGGCCTCGGCCTGAGCCTCGGCGGAAAGCGGCACGTGGACGGCCATCTGGTCGCCGTCGAAGTCCGCGTTGTACGCGGTGCAGACCAGCGGATGGATCTGGATCGCCCGGCCCTCTACCAGCTTGGGCTCAAAGGCCTGGATGCCCAGCCGGTGCAGGGTGGGGGCGCGGTTCAGGAGCACCGGGTGCTCCTTGATCACCTCTTCGAGGACGTCCCAGACCTCGGTCTTGACCCGCTCCACCATCCGCTTGGCGCTCTTGATGTTGTGGGCGTAGCCGTCCTCCACCAGCTTCTTCATCACGAAGGGCTTGAAGAGCTCCAGGGCCATCTCCTTCGGCAGCCCGCACTGGTGGAGCTTCAGCTCCGGACCGACGACGATCACCGAACGGCCGGAGTAGTCGACCCGCTTGCCCAGGAGGTTCTGCCGGAACCGGCCCTGCTTCCCCTTCAGCATGTCGGAGAGGGACTTCAGGGGCCGGTTGCCGGGGCCGGTGACCGGCCGGCCCCGGCGGCCGTTGTCAATGAGGGCGTCCACCGCCTCCTGGAGCATCCGCTTCTCGTTCCGGACGATGATGTCCGGCGCCTGCAGGTCCAGGAGGCGCTTCAGCCGGTTGTTCCGGTTGATGACCCGCCGGTAGAGGTCGTTGAGGTCCGAGGTGGCGAACCGGCCGCCGTCGAGCTGGACCATCGGCCGGAGGTCCGGCGGGATCACCGGGATCACGTCGAGGATCATCCACTCCGGCTTGTTGCCGGACTTCCGGAAGGCCTCCACCACCTCCAGGCGGCGAATGGCCCGGATCTTCCGCTGGCCGGAGGCCGTCTTCACCTCCGCCCGCAGCTCCTGGGCGAGCTTGTCGAGGTCGAGCTTCTTCAGCAGCTCCTTGATCGCCTCGGCCCCCATGCCGGCCTTGAAGGCGCCCCCGTACTTCTCCCGGTACTCCCGGTACTCGTTCTCCGTCAGGAGCTGCTTCTCCATCAGCGGGGTGTTCCCGGGGTCAATGACGATGTAGGCGGCAAAGTACAGGACCTTCTCCAGGGCCCGGGGGGAGATGTCGAGCAGCAGCCCCATGCGGGAAGGAATGCCCTTGAAGTACCAGATGTGGCTGACGGGCGCCGCCAGTTCGATGTGGCCCATGCGCTCCCGCCGGACCTTGGCCCGGGTCACCTCGACGCCACAGCGGTCGCAGACGATGCCCTTGTACCGGACGCGCTTGTACTTGCCGCAGTGGCACTCCCAGTCCCGGGTGGGTCCGAAGATCTTCTCGCAGAAGAGCCCCTCCCGCTCGGGCTTGAGGGTCCGGTAGTTGATGGTCTCGGGCTTCTTCACCTCGCCCCGGCTCCACTGCCGGATCTTCTCCGGCGAGGCGAGCCCGATGCGCATCGAGTCGAAGAAGTTCACATCCAGCACGGCCGCTCGCTCCTTCCCGGGCAAAACCCCCGTCGCCTGGGGTCACCTAGATCTCCTCGTCCTCGGTCTCCCCGTCCCCGTCGTCGAGGTCCGCGCCCCGGCGCCGGCCCTTGCTGCCGGCCCGGCGGGCCGGCCGCAGGCCTTCGCCGAGCTCATCCTCCAGCGCGCCGATCTCGGCGAAGTCCGCCTCCTCGGCCTCGATCTCCAGGTCCAGGTCCGCCGGCTCCTCCTCGGCCTCGGCCTCCTCCACCTCGGCCTCGGGCTCAGGCTGGGGCTCCGGCTGGGACGGCGCCGCCTGCCGTCGGGCCATGTCCGGCACCGGCAGTTCCAGCTCCCGGGGCGCGTCGTGGTAGTCCTCGTCGACCTCCCGGAGCTCGATCTCCTTGCCGTCCTCGGAGAGGACCTTGACGTCGAGGCAGAGGGACTGGAGCTCCTTGATCAGGACCTTGAAGGACTCGGGGACCCCAGGCTCGGGCACGTTCTCGCCCTTGACGATGGCCTCGTAGGTCTTGACCCGGCCGACCACGTCGTCGGACTTGACGGTGAGCAGTTCCTGCAGGGTGTACGCCGCGCCGTAGGCCTCCAGGGCCCAGACCTCCATCTCGCCGAACCGCTGGCCGCCGAACTGGGCCTTGCCGCCCAGGGGCTGCTGGGTGACGAGGGAGTAGGGGCCCGTGGACCGGGCGTGGATCTTGTCGTCCACCAGGTGGGCCAGCTTCAGCATGTACGCGTAGCCCACGGTGACCTCGCTGTCGAAGTACTCGCCGGTGCGGCCGTCCCGGAGCTTGATCTTGCCGCTCTCGGGCAGCCCAGCCTTCCGGAGCAGTTCCTTGATCTCTTCCTCCGTGGCACCGTCAAAGACCGGGCACGCGACGTACATGCCCAGGGTCTTGGCCGCCCAGCCCAGGTGTACCTCCAGGATCTGGCCGATGTTCATCCGGGAGGGCACCCCCAGGGGGCTGAGGATGATGTCCACCGGGGTGCCGTCGGGCAGGAAGGGCATGTCCTCCTCGGGCAGGATCATGGAGATGACGCCCTTGTTCCCGTGGCGCCCGGCCATCTTGTCGCCCTGGGAGATCTTCCGCTTCTGGGCGATGTAGACCCGGACCAGCTGGTTGACCCCCGGCGGCAGCTCGTCGCCGTTCTCCCGGCTGAAGACCTTGACGTCCACCACGATGCCGCTCTCACCGTGGGGGACCCGGAGGGAGGTGTCCCGGACCTCCCGGGCCTTCTCGCCGAAGATCGCCCGGAGCAGCCGCTCCTCCGCGGTCAGCTCGGT
This sequence comes from Bacillota bacterium, assembly GCA_003242505.1. GTDB lineage: Bacteria > Bacillota > Sulfobacillia > Symbiobacteriales > ZC4RG38 > ZC4RG38. Next base: position 1,267 of record QGUP01000221.1, on the reverse strand, counting down.
CTCGCCCTTGGGGGTAACCTTGCCGACCAGGATGTCGCCGGGCCGCACCTCGGCGCCGATGCGGATGATGCCCCGCTCGTCCAGGTCCTTCAGGACATCCTCGCCGACGTTGGGGATGTCCCGGGTGATCTCCTCCGGCCCGAGCTTGGTGTCCCGGGCCTCGCACTCGTGCTCCTCGATGTGGATGGAGGTCAGGATGTCCTCCTTGACCAGCCGCTCGCTGAGGATGATCGCGTCCTCGTAGTTGTAGCCCTCCCAGCACATGTAGGCCGCCAGGAGGTTCCGGCCCAGGGCCAGTTCGCCCAGGTGGGTGGAGGGGCCGTCGGCCAGGATCTCGCCCTTCTCCACCCGCTGGCCGGTGCGGACCAGGGGCCGCTGGTTGAGGCAGGTCCCCTGGTTGGACCGCTGGAACTTCATCAGCTTGTAGCGCTTCAGGGTGCCGTCGTCCTGGCGGACCACGATCTCCGACGCGGTGGCCCGCTCCACCACACCGCCCTGCTCGGCGATGACCATGACGCCGGAGTCGTAGGCGGCCCGGAACTCCAGGCCGGTGCCGACGATGGGCGCGTCGGGCCGCAGGAGCGGCACCGCCTGCCGCTGCATGTTGGAGCCCATCAGGGCCCGGGAAGCGTCGTCGTTCTCCAGGAACGGGATGAGGGCGGTGGCCACCGAAACGATCTGCTTGGGCGAGACGTCCATGTAGTCCACCTGTTCCGGCGGCACCTGGATGAACTCGTTCTTGTACCGGCAGGTGACCAGCGGCTCGATGAAGCGGCCCTCTTCATCCAGGGGCGTGTTGGCGCCCGCGATGATGCACTCGTCTTCCTCGTCCGCGGTGAGGTAGACGACCTCGTCGAGGACCCGCTTGTTCTCCTTGTCCACCTTCCGGTACGGGGTCTCGATGAAGCCGAACTCGTTCACCCGGCCGTAGGTGGCCAGCGCGCCGATCAGGCCAATGTTGGGACCTTCCGGCGTCTCGATGGGGCACATGCGGCCGTAGTGGGAGTGGTGGACGTCCCGGACCTCGAAGCCCGCCCGCTCCCGGCTGAGGCCGCCGGGGCCCAGGGCGGAGAGCCGCCGCTTGTGGGTCAGCTCCGCCAGCGGGTTGGTCTGGTCCATGAACTGGGAAAGCTGGGAGGAGCCGAAGAACTCCTTGACCGCCGCGACCACCGGCCGGATGTTGATCAGGGCCTGGGGGGTGATCACATCGACGTCCTGGATGGTCATGCGCTCCTTGACCACCCGCTCCATCCGGGCGAGGCCGATC
>QGUP01000220.1 GCA_003242505.1 Bacillota bacterium | reverse complement strand
TCCCCCTGGGAGCCGGCCGCGGCCCTGGCTCAGGGGCGGCTGCTGGTGGTGCTGAACCTCCTGGGGGCCACCGAGGTCCGGCCCCTGATCGAGAGCACTGCCGCCCTCCTGGGTCTCCGTTCTGGGGCCCGGGCCCTGGCCGGTTCCGGGGGCGCTGACCTGGCCGGGGTGGAGGGGCGGGCTGGCCTGGAACTGCATGACCTGCCCCGGTCAGACGCCGTTACATCCCGGCCGGCCGGTCCCCTCCGTATCGAGGGAGCAGGCGGCCACATCCCTTCTGACCATCAGAGCTCGGAGGGATTGTCTGGAAAAAACTAGAAGGAGCCCCTGCCTCCGGCGGCGAAAGGGAAGCCGGAGGTGAGGGGCGTGTTTCTTGAGCTGGACCGGCTCTTCCGAAGGGAAGTGGATCGCCTCCTCCGGGGAGAGGTCTACCGCCTGCTCCGGAGGGAAGTCCACCGCCTCCTCCGGGGGCTGCAGGAGTGGCTCTTCCCGGTGCCCGCCGGGTGCCCCTTGTGCGGGAGGGCTGCCCCGGGCGATCCCCCGGCGCCGCCGGAGCCGCTCTGCCCGGATTGCCGGGCCCGGGCCGCCTTCCCTCCGGGCCTGCCCCTCTGCCCCCTCTGCAGCCGGCCCCTGGACGGGTCCTGGGCCCTCTGCCCGGACTGCGCCGCGGGCACCCCTCTGGCCGGGGTGGCGGCGGTGGGGCTCTACCGCCCGCCCCTGGACCGGGCCATCGTCCGGTTCAAGTACGCCGGCCGCCGGTACCTGGCGGAGCCCCTGGGCCTCCTCCTGGCTGCCGCCGTCCGCCGCCGGTGGCCCGACCCGCCCTTTGCCGCGGTGGTGCCGGTGCCCCTCCACCCCGGCCGCCGCCGGCGCCGGGGCTTCAACCAGGCCGAGGACCTGGCCCGGGTCCTCGGCCGGGAACTGGGGCTTCCCCTGGAGACCCGGTGGCTCGCCCGGGTCCGGTCCGGCGCGCCCCAGGCCCGCCTCGGCCGGGCCGGGCGGCAGGGGAACGCGGAAGCGGCCTTTGTGGCCGAGGGGGTGCCGCCAGGGGCCCACCTGCTCCTGGTGGACGACGTGCTGACCACCGGGGCGACGGCCCGGGCGGCGGCCTCGGCCCTGCGGGCGGCCGGAGCCGGACAGGTCTCCGTGGCCGTGGTCGCGGTCAGCCCCCGGCCGGTGTGGTGACCCCTGCCCGGTGTGGCGGCGGTGCGGCGCGGGTCTGACGGCCCCCGGCGCGGCCCCCGCCTGGCCGCCCCGAATTGCCCATTAACAAATGGCTGCCTGCCTTCGATAAAGAAAGTAGACGAGAGGTGACGGGAGATGGCACGGATTCCGCCCAGCCAGTTGCTTTCGCAACTGTTTGGGGTGCAAGGGGGGTCCAGGCCCGGGCGCCGGCCGGCCGGAGAGCCGGCAGGACCTGCCCGGGCGGACGTGCTGGAGCTGTCGCCCCAGGCCCGGGCTGCCCTGGAGGCCCTCCGGAAGATGGGGGCGATGCCGGAGGTGCGGCAGGAGAAGGTGGCCGCGCTGAGGGCAGCCATCGCGGCCGGGACCTACCGGCCCGATCCCCGGGAGGTTGCCCGGCGGCTCCTGGAGTCCGGCGCGCTGGACTCCGAGTAGGGCTGCAAAGGAAGGTGAAGGGGCTTGGCCGCCAACCCTTGGGCCGATCTGCGAGGGGTCTTGCAGGAGCAACTCGCGGTCCTGCGGGACCTGGTCGCCATTGGCGAGAAGATGAGCGAGGTGCTGGTACAGGGGCGGCCGGAGGACCTGGAGACCCTGGTCAGCGGCCAGCAGGCCCTGGTCTGGCGCCTGGGCCGGCTGGAGGAGAAGCGGGCCCAGACCCAGAGCCGGCTGGGCACGCTGGATGGCCGGCCGGCGGCGGAGCTCACCCTGGCGGAGCTGCAGGCCCTCGCGCCCGAGGCGGAAAAGGCCCCCCTGGCGGAGCTGAGCGCGGGGCTGACCGATACTGCGGCCACCCTGCGGGAGGTCAACGAGCGGAACCGGGCGCTCCTCCAGGGCGCCCTGGCCTATACCGAGTTTGCCCTCCAACTCTTGCGGCCCGATGCCGGCTCCGGCGGGACCGCGACCTACAGCCCCCAGGGGCGGCCCGGGGGCACGGGGAGCGGACCCCGGCTGGTGGACGGCCGGGCCTGAGGAGGTAACGGAGTGCGCACCACGTGGTTGGGTCTTGAGATCGCCCTGCGGGGCCTCCAGGCCCAGCAGGTGGCCATCAACACCACCGGGCACAACGTGGCCAACACCAACACCCCCGGCTTTACCCGCCAGGGGGTGCGGATGGTGGCCACCGAGCCCCTGAGCAACGGCAGCAGCCGCATCACCGCCGGCATGATCGGCACCGGGGTGGAGGTCAACAAGATCCAGCGGATCCGGGACGAGTTCCTGGACTACCACTACCGGCTCCGGAGCGCCGCCAACGGCGAGGCCAGCCAGTGGGTGCGGGTCTTTGACCAACTGGAGGATATCTTCCGGGAGCCCTCGGACAACGGGTTCCGGGCCCAGATGGACCGGTTCTGGGATGCGATGCAGAGCCTCTTCAACGATCCCAGCGCGCCTGCCACCCGGGCCGAGGTGGTGGAGTCGGCCCGGGGGCTGATGGACGCCATCCGGGACACGGCCCAGCGGCTGGAGGACCTCCACGCGGCGCTCAACGACGAGCTGGTCACCCGGATTAACGACATCAACCGGATGCTGGTCGAGCTGGCGGAGCTGAACCGGGACATCGCCTTCGCCCAGGCCCGGGGGGAAGAGGCCAACGACCTGATGGACCGGCGGGACCTCCTGGCGGACGAGCTGGCCCGGATCGCCGGCGCCCGGGTCTACATGAGCAAGAACGGGATGTACGCGGTCTCCATCGGCGGCCGGCTGGTGCTCCAGGGGGAGCTGATCCAGGGCTTCGACCTCCAGGATGTGGACGGCGACGGGGACCAGGACATCGTCTGGGTGGCGGACAACCAGCCGGTGACCATCACCGGCGGCGAACTGGCCGCGATCCAGAAGGCCCGGGATGAGACCATCCCGACCTACATCAGCTACCTGGAGACCTGGACCCGGGCCCTGATCGACAACTTCAACGCCCAGCACCGGGCCGGATACTTCAAGGACGCGGCGGGCAATCCCCAGACCGGACAGGACTTCTTCTCGGCCAACGCCGCCGCGACGGGGCTATCCTACCTCAAGTCGGTGGCGGTGATCGCGGAGCCCTGGCAGGTGGCCGCGGCGGGGGACCCGAATGTCTACCACGACGACGCTAGCAACGTCCAGGAACTTCTGAAGGTGCTCGAGAATCCCGCGCTGGTCGTGCACCCGGATCTCAGCCCCGGAGGCACCTCTCTTCAGGGGTTCTACCGCACGCTCATTGCCGAACTGGGGGTGACCGCGCGGCACGCCCGGGCGATGGAGACCACCACGGAGATGCAGCTCGACCAGGCCAACAACCAGCGGCTGTCGGTGATGGGCGTGAACCTCGACGAAGAGATGACCCGGCTGATCCAGTACCAGCACGCTTACGGCGCGGCCGGCCGGCTGATGACCGCGGTGGACGAGATGCTCGACGTGCTGGTGAACCGGGTCGGTCTCGTCGGGCGGTAAGGGGGTGTGAGGGGTGCGGATCACCAACCAGGTGATGGCCAACGTCACCATCTATAACATCAACCAGATCCGGAAGCGGCTCTACGCCGCGCAGACCGACCTGGCGTCCGGCACCCGGCTGCACCGGCCGTCGGACAGCCCGCCCGACGTGGTGGAAACGATGCGGCTTTACAGCAGTCGCACCCGGCTAGAGCGGTACAAGACCAACATCGCCGACGCCAAGGCCCGGCTGGAGCAGACGGACCTCGCCCTGCAGCAGCTGGTGAGCGTGGTGGTGCGGGTCCGGGAACTGGCAATCCAGGGGGCCAACGCTTCCTCCTCTGACCTCTCCCGGAACGCCTCCGCGGAGGAGGTGGAGCGGCTCCTGGAGGCGGCGGTGGAGATCGCCAACAGCCAGTACGCGGGCAAGTACCTCTTCGCCGGCACCGCCAGCGACGCCCCGGCCTTCAGCATCGCCGGCGGCGTGGTGACCTACAACGGGAATAGCGATCGGATCTACCGGGAGATTGCCCCCAATATCCGGGTGGAGGTCAACGTCACCGGGGACCAGCTGGTGAGCCTCAACCTTTTTGGTATCCTCAAAGATGTTGCGGACCACCTCCGGGCCGGGGATCTGAACGCCCTCAGCGGCCCGGACCTGGCGGCCCTGGACAAACTGGAGGATGGGCTGCTGGGGCTCGTGACCCAGCTCGGGGCCCGGCAGCGGTCGGTGGAGCTGGCGGAGAACCGGGCCATGGAGCTGACCTACACCCTGGAGGCCCACATCACCCAGACCGAGGGCATCGACTTTGAAGCCACCCTGTCTCGGTTCAAC
>QGUP01000219.1 GCA_003242505.1 Bacillota bacterium | reverse complement strand
GAGGTGGGCCTGGAGCCGCCGGCTGGCCTCGGCCCAGGCCGCCGGGTCCAGGGCTTCCCGGCGGGCCAGCATCTCCTGGCGCAGGGCCGCCTTCTCCTGCCGCACCGTCCTCCACCTCCCCCGCCCTGGGCCCCTTCGCCTCCGGCGAGCCGGCTCCCAGGGCTACCGGCCCTTCCTCCTTCTGCGGGCCGGCTCACCAACCCGCCGGCCGCTCTCCCTCACCTGGCCAACTCCCCGGTCCACCGCCCCTCACCGGAGCTGGAGGAACTGCTCCAGCCACTCGGTGGTGAACCGGCCGGCCCGGAACTCCTCGCTGGCCAGGATCCGCTGGTGCACCGGGATGGTGGTCTTGATCCCCTCGATCTCGAGCTCGGCCAGGGCCCGCTCCATCCGGGCGATGGCCTCGTCCCGGGTCTGGCCCCAGACCACCAGCTTCCCCACCAGGGAGTCGTAGTAGGGCATGACCTTGAACCCCGGGTAGAGCATGCCGTCCCACCGGACCCAGGGCCCGGTGGGGGGCGAGAACCCGGTGACGGTCCCCGTCGAGGGCAGCAGCCGGTTGTCCGGATCCTCCGCGTTGATCCGGCACTCGATCGCGTGGCCCCGGAAGGTCACCTGGTCCTGGGTGAGGCCCAGGGGCTCGCCGGCGGCGATCCGGATCTGCTCCTTGACCAGGTCGACCCCGGTGACCATCTCCGTCACCGGGTGCTCCACCTGGATCCGGGTGTTCATTTCAATGAAGTAGAACTCCCCGGTCTGCTCATCGTAGAGGAACTCCACGGTGCCGGCGCTGTTGTACCCCACCGCCCGGGCCGCCCGGACCGCGGCCTCCCAGATGGCCTGCCGGACCGCCGGGGGCAGGGAGGGCGCAGGGGACTCCTCCAGGATCTTCTGCCGCCGGCGCTGGAGGGAGCACTCCCGCTCCCCCAGGTGGATCAGGTTGCCGTGGTGGTCCCCCAGCACCTGGACCTCGATGTGCCGGGCCACCTCGATGAACCGCTCCAGGTAGACCTCGGTGTTGCCGAAGGCCGCGCCAGCCTCGCTGGCGGCCCGCTCCAGGGCCTGGGTCAGCTCCTCCGGGCTCCGGGCCACCCGAATCCCCCGGCCGCCGCCGCCCCCCGCGGCCTTCACCACCACGGGGTAGCCGATGGCCTCCGCCGCCGCCAGGGCCTCCTCCGGGCTCCGGACCGTCCCCTCGGACCCCGGGACCACCGGCACCCCGGCCTTGCGCATGATCTCCCGGGCCCGGTTCTTGTCCCCCATCTCCCGGATCGCCCGGGGGTGGGGGCCGATGAAGGTGATGCCCCAGTGCTGGCAGACCTCGGCGAAGAAAGCGTTCTCCGACAGGAACCCGTACCCCGGGTGGATCGCGTCCACCTGGGCCGCGGTGGCCACGGTGATGATGGCCGGAACGCTCAGGTAACTCTGGGCCGACGGCGCCGGCCCGATGTAGTACGCCTCGTCGGCATAGCGGACGTGGAGGGCATCCTTGTCCGCCTCGGAGTAGACCGCCACGGTGCGGATCCCCAGCTCCCGGCAGGCCCGCATCACCCGGATGGCGATCTCACCCCGGTTGGCCACCAGTACCTTCCGGAACACTCACTGTACCTCCCTCCGCTGGCAAGGGACCCTATCCCTGCCGGCGGTGCCGAACCAGAGCGTGCTGCCGGGAGAGGTGCTGCTCCAGCCGCCCCGCCATCCCCCAGGCCGGGGCCCCGGGCCCCGGCGCCGGCGGCTCCCCAAGGGGAGCGATGGACCGGAGGGTAAACTGGCCCTCCCCCAGAACCATGGAGAGGGCAGCGGTGATCGCGGCCACCACCTCGAGGGGAATGCCCCCGGGCGCCAATCGCTCCATCCCCGGACCTCCTCACCGGTGCCAGTACCTTTCTTAATTAAACCACAACCGGCACAACGGGGGAAGGACTTATCTTCTGGTACTAGTACCTGGTACTACAATAGCCCGGGCGGCCCCGGGCGCGCAAGACCGGCTCACCCCTACCCCGGGTGAGCCGGTCGCCACCTTTCTAGCCCGCCTCGGCCTCCACCGCCGGCACCTGGCCGCCGGCCTCGGCCCGCTGCAGTTCCCGGGTGAGGAACTGGAGGAAGGTCGGCGCCAGTTCGGGCCGGCGCAGGGCCAGGGCCACGTTGGCCTCGAGGAAGCCGAGGGGGCTGCCCACGTCGTACCGCTCCCCCTGGTAGAGGAAGGCCTCCACCTTCCCCCGGGCGGCCAGCACCCGGAGGGCGTCGGTCAGCTGGACCTCCCCGCCCCGGCCCGGCGGCAGCTCCGCCAGGATGTCGAAAATCTGCGGCGGCAGCAGGTACCGGCCGATGATCGCCAGGTTGGACGGGGCCTCCTCCACCCCGGGCTTCTCCACCAGGTCCGCCACCGGGATGACGCCGCCAGCCCCCGCCCCGCCGCTGACGGAGCCGGCGCCGCCCTTCGCCCCCGGCGCCCCGGGGGTCCCGGTCCCGGCGACTGCCGGGCCCGCGGCCCCGGCGGCGGGCTTCACCACCCCGTACCGGTGAACCTCCTCCAGGGGCACCTCCTGAACCGCCACCATCGCGCCGCCGGTGTACTGCCGGATCATCTCCTCGAGGCAGGAGGGCCGGCCCGGTATCAGTTCATCGGGCAACAGCACTGCGAAGGGCTCGTCGCCCACCAGCCGCCGGGCGGCGTAGACCGCATCGCCCAGCCCTCTGGGCTCCCGCTGCCGGGGGAAGTAGAATTCGGCCCGCTCAGTCAGTTCCTGCACCGCGGCAAGGAGTTCGGCCTTGCCCTTGGCCAGCAGGAGCTGCTCCAGTTCCGGCGCCCGGTCGAAGTAGTCCTCGATGGCCCGCTTGTTCCGGCCCGTGACGATGATGATCTCCTCGATGCCGGCCCGCACCGCCTCCTCCACCACGTAGTGGATGGCGGGCCGATCCACCACCGTCACCAGTTCCTTGGGCTGCACCTTGGTCGCCGGCAGGAACCGGGTGCCCCAGCCTGCCGCGGGAATCACTGCCTTGCGAATCACCCGACTCTCCCCCCCAGCCTGCCAGTGTCAGGATGGACCTGTCCTACCAGTCTACGGGTGGACCTGCCCTGTCCGTTCCGCCACCAGGGCGGTCAGGAACCGGACCACCTCCGCCGGCTGGTTGAGCCGCAGCCTCGCCTCGCTGGGCCGGGGGCTTCTGGCCACCAGGACCCCCAGCCCGCCCCGCTCCGCCACCGCGGCGAAGGCGTCCTCGTCGGCGGTGTCATCGCCCAGGTAGACCGGCCGGAGCCCCGGCCGCTGGTCGAGGAGCCACTCCACCGCCCGGCCCTTGTCGATCATTCGAGGCCGGACCTCCAGCACCTTGTCCCCATGGATCAGCTCCAGCCCCGCGGCAGCCATCGGCCGCAGCCACAGGTCCTGGATCCGGGGCAGCAGCCGGGCCGCCTCTTCCGGGGCCACCTGCCGGTAGTGGAGGGCCAGGCTCGCGGTCTTCCGCTCCACCCGCCAGCCCGGCCGCCCCCCGAGGACCAGGGACGCCCGGCGCTCCAGTTCGTCCAGGGCCGCCGCGACGTTGCCTGCCTCCAGGAGGGGCTGGGGACGGCCGTCGGGGCACCGGACCCAGGCCCCGTGCTCCCCCACCAGCCAGAGGCCCGAGAGGGGGAGCCGCCCGGTGAGCTCTGCAAGGGGCCGGCCGCTGACCACCTCCACCGCCACCCCGGGCGCCCCGATGAGCCGCCGGAGCGCCCCCACCGCCCCCGGCGCGGTCACCGCCTCCTCCGGCGTCGGGGCGATGTCGGACAGGGTTCCGTCATAATCCAATAAGAGGAAGAGACCCGGCCAGCGGGCCAGCCGCCGGGCCAGGGCCCACGGCTCGACCCGGGGCGGCAGGCGGGTGCCCGCCCCGGGGGCCCGCACGGACTCGGACGAGAGCATGCCGTACGCCATCACGGCCGCCCGGAGCCGGCTGCCGTGGGCAGCCCCCCGGGCTTCACCTCCTTTGCTACCAGGGTATTGTCCTGGGTTGTCCCCCCTCGATTCCGGGAAGGTCCGGGACGGGGATGGACCCGGACCGCCCCGGGCCGGCCTGCACCGGGCCGGGCCGCCCGGGGAGCCGCCGGCGACGTGGCTGCCCCGGACCGTGCCGCCGCCGGCGATGGGGCCGCCCCTGCGACTTCCTCCAGGGCCTTCAGGGTCGCCTCCCACCACCAGGCCAGGTCCTTCTGCCGCACCCGCTCCCGGAGGGCCGCCATCCGCCGGCGCCGCTCCGCCTCGGGCATGGTGATGGCCGCGTGAATGGCCGCCGCCAGCTCTTCGGGGTGATAGGGGTTGCCGGGGAGCGCCTCGGGGAGGTCCGCCGCGGCGCCCGCGAAGGGGCTGAGGACCAGCACCCCGTCCCCGTCGATGCGGCTGGCCACGTACTCCTTGGCCACCAGGTTGAGCCCGTCCCGGAGGGGGGTG
>QGUP01000005.1 GCA_003242505.1 Bacillota bacterium | reverse complement strand
GCTGCAGAGCCCGTAGAACTTGATGGTCCGGTCCTGGATCAGAAAGCCGGTCTTCCGCTGGATTGCGGCCTCCAGGGAGTGGACCAGATCCTCCTGAAACTCGATGACGGTGCCGCACTGCTGGCAGATCAGGTGGTGATGGTGCTGGGGCTCCCCGGGGTCGCAGATCTCGAAACGGGAGCGGCCGTCGCCGAACTCCAGCTTCTTCAGCACCCCGAGGTCCACCAGCATGTCGATGGTGCGGTAGACAGTGGCAATGCCGTGGTTGGGATACAGGGCTTTTAGCTGGGTGTACACCTCGTCGGCGCTCAGGTGCTGACCCCGGTTCTGAAGGAAGATGTTCAGGATGGCCCAGCGCTGGGGCGTCAGTTTATGGCCCCGTTCGAGCATCCGTTCGTAGATTTCCTTCAGAAGCGGCATTGCCACCTCACCTCACCCGGGTTGTGCACCTTCAGGATACCCTCCCCGGCAGGCAGCGTCAACGGGCCGGGGCTAAGGGGCGTCGGTCCCGAGGTAGATCTCCACCGCTGGGCCGTCGACCCCGGGCACCGCCTGGTACTCCGCCCAGGGGAACCGCTTCCGGAGGAGCTGGCCAAGGCGAGGGTCGCCGCTGTGGTCGATGAGGAGGCTCCGGGACAGGGTGGCTTCGGTCCTGCCCTCACCGACCACCTGCACCCCAATGGCTTTCAGGTCAGCCCGGTACCGGGCCAGGAGGTCCCGGCCCGAGGCGTCCACCAGCACCGCGGTCCACGGGTCCCCGCCCCCGGCTCCCCCGGACGGCTCCCGCGGCTCCGTCGCCTCCCCTCCGGCCCCGGGGTCCGGGTCGCCCCCGGCCTCCTCCGGCTCATCCTGGCCCCCCGGCGGGGCGACCTCCTCTTTCCCCGGCTTCTCCCCGGCTCCGCCGTTCCCCGGGTCCCCGGGCTCCTGCTCCCGGGGCCGGTTCCGCTCCCACCACTCGGCGTCCGCCGCCTGCATCCTGGCCACCGCGGCCTCCAGGGCGGACTGGGCCGCCCGGGCCCGGGCCAGGTAATCCGCGGGCGGCTCGGTGCCGTACAGGGTACGGTAGGCCTCGGTCCGGTACGCCACCAGGTCCGGCACCAGGTAGTAGAGGCCGTTGGGCGTCTCCCCGCTCCGGCCCAGGTAGGCATCCCAGCCGGCCTGGAGCACCGTCATCTCCAGATCTCCCTGGGCGAGCACCTGCCGGGCGGCCGGGATCAGGTCCAGGCACTGCTTCAAGGTGAGGTCGGTCTTGACCGTCGCATAGAGCGCCGAGACGAGGCTGGGCAGTTTCCAGATGACGGAGGGCTGGATGGCCTTCTCCGCCACCTTGCGGATGACCTCTTGCTGGCGCTTCAGCCGGTGGATGTCGCTGTCGCTGCGGTAGCGGGCGTAGGCCAGGGCCTTCTCGCCGTTCATGTGGTAAACCCCGGGCTCAAAGTGGATGTGGAGGTTGTCGTAAGGGTCGTCGTAGTGCATGGGCTTGGTGACCTCGATCTCGATCCCGCCCACCGCGTCGACGACCCGCTCGAATCCTTCGAAGTTCACCACCACGTAGTGGTCGATGGGGATGTCCAGCAGCCGGGAGACCGTGGCCATGGAAAGCTTCTCGCGGCCGAAAGAGTAGGCGTGGGTCAGTTTGTCCCAGCCGTGGCCCGGAATCTCCACCAGAGTGTCCCGGGGGATGGCGACAATCCGGATCCGATTGGTGTCCGGGTCGAGGGCCGCCACCATGTTGGTGTCGGCCAGGACGCCGCTCCGGTCCACCCCCAGCACCAGCACCACGGTGCGCTCCACTGGCGGAACGGTCTCGGTCTGGGGCGGCTCAGTCCCTCCCGGGGTAGCCGCATGGGCCCGTGCGTCCCCGAAGGGCTGGAAGTGCAAGAGCCGCCAGGCCGAGTACCCCACGACCAGACTGCTCACGACAAAGGTGAGGAGAAGGGCCAGCCCCCACCTGAGGCGGGTCAATCGCACAGGCAGTCACCCTTTCCGAAGTGACCCGGGAGACCCGGGCACGGGCTGCGTCGGGTAGCGGTTCGCGGCTTAGACGTAGCCCGGCGGCCCCTGGTTCCCCCCGAAAGGAGACCGGGGCGGCCGGGCACCCCGAAGCCGGGGTCAGGGAGCGCCCCGGCAGGAGGCCGGGGCGGAATGGGCGTTCCCGGTGTATGAGCATTACATCTCTAACCATTATAGACCTTGACTAGAATCCTGCAATCCAAGGACCCGGCTGGACCCGGGCCCCGGCGGAAAACCTAAGGAAAACCGGAGGGGCAGGGATGGGGATGCCGGTAGAGTGGCTGCTCCGGACCCGCCGCAACAGGCCCCGGGAGCCGGGGCAGGCCGGGAGCCGGCTGGGACTGATGCTGGCGATCCACCGGCAGTGCCGCCCCCTGGCCCTCCGGGAGGTGGCGGCCTGGCGGCGCCGGGCCGAAGGCATTCCGGACCCTATCCTCCGGCGCCAGGCGCTGCTGAGCCTCCGGTACAAGTGTTTCCACTGCGAGGGCGGCGCCGCGTACGCCGCGGGGACCCGCTGGGTGCCGGAACTCACCCGGGCCATCTGCGCCCTCCAGATCCTGGTCGATTACCTGGACAACCTCTCGGACCGGTGCGGGGTTCAGAGCCCGGCGACCCTGGTCCGGCTCCACCGGGCCGTCGCCGACGCCCTCACCCCCGGGGGAGAGCCCCCCGGCGGGTACTATCCCGGCGGCCTGCCGGACCCTGACGGCGGGTACCTGGCCGGTCTGGTCCGGGAGTGCCGGCAGAGCCTCACCCACCTGCCCGGGTACCGGGGGGAGGTGGAGCGGGCGGCCCTGCGCCTCGGCGGCCTCTACGCCACTCTGCAGGTGCTGAAGCACCTGGAGGTCGGGGTCCGGCAGGAGCGGCTGATCCGATGGCTCGAGCCCCTGGGCCGCCGGTACCCGGACCTCCACTGGTGGGAGCTGGCCGCGGCCTGCGGCTCGACCCTGGGGATCTTTGCCCTCTTCCGGGCCGCCGCCCAGGGCCACCCGACCCCCGGGGCGGTGGACGATCTTTACCGGGCCTACTTCCCCTGGGTAGGGGCGCTGCACATCCTGTTGGACTACTACATCGACCAGGAGGAGGACCGGCAGGGAGGGGACCTGAACTTCGCCGGCTACTACCCGGACCGGAGCACCGCCCTGGGCCGGCTGGGGTGGATCGCCCGCCGGGCCCGGGAGCAGGTCCTCCCCCTGGACCCCGAGGGGCTCCACCGGCTGATCCTGGCGGGCTTGCCGGGGCTTTACCTCTCGGACCCCAAGGTGGCGGCCCACCGGCGACTGCCGGAGACCCGGCGGCTCCTCCGCCAGGGGGGCCTTGCCGGCCTCGCGGCGTATCTTTACTGCACCCTCCGCCCCCCGGTGCGATAGCGTGGCGGACAGGGGGAAACGACCCGCCCCTGGTACTCGCAGGGCGGGTAAGGCCCCACCCCCGGCCGCAGCCGGGCGGACAGGGGCGGGCCCCGGAGAGCAGAGCGATGGCGAATCGTCCGGAAGGAGGAAGAAGATGGAACAGGCGGCGCCCGGTCCCCTGGCGGCGGCCCAGGCTCAGGTGCGAAAGGCAGTGGACGCCCTGGGCGCCGGCGAGGATCTCTACGAACTGCTCCGGCTGCCCCAGCGGACGGTGGAGGTCCGGATCCCGGTGCAGATGGCCGACGGAACCCTCCGGATCTTCACCGGCTACCGGGCCCAGCACCTCTGGGCCCTCGGGCCCTGCAAGGGCGGCATCCGGTTCCACCCCCAGGTTTCCCGGGAAGAGGTCCAGGCCCTCTCCATCTGGATGACCTTCAAGGCTGCCCTGGCCGGCCTCCCCTTTGGCGGCGGCAAGGGCGGGGTGGTCGTCGACCCCCGGAGTCTCCGGGAGGAGGAGCTGGAGCAGTTGGCCCGGGGGTATATCCGGGCCCTGGCCCCGGTCCTGGGACCGGACCGGGATATCCCGGCCCCGGACGCCGGCACCGGCCAGCGGGTCATGGGATGGATGCTCGACGAGTACGAGCGGATCGCCGGCGGCGCCGCCCCCGGGGTGATCACCGGCAAGCCCCTGGCCCTGGGGGGCTCCCGGGGCCGGGAAGCCGCCACCGGCCAGGGGGTCGCCATCGCCGTCCGGGAGGCGGCCCGGCTCCTGGGGATGCCCCTGGGGGGAAGCCGGGTCGTCATCCAGGGCTTCGGCAACGCCGGGCGGTTCAGCGCCCGGCTCCTGGCCCGGGAAGGGGCCCGGATCGTCGGGATCAGCGACTCCCGGGGCGGCATCTACCACCCCGGGGGGCTGGATGTGGAGGCCGCGATCCGGCACAAGGAGGAGACCGGCAGCGTGGTGGGGCTGCCGGGCACCGAGGCCGTCGGCCAGGAGGAACTCTTGCAACTGGAGTGCGAGGTGCTGGTGCCGGCGGCGCTGGAGGGGGTGATCACCGCCGAGGTGGCCCGGGGGGTGCGGGCCCGGGTGGTGGCCGAAGCCGCCAACGGCCCCACCACCCCGGAGGGCGACCAGGTTCTCCGGGACCGGGGCGTCTTCGTCATCCCCGACATTCTGTGCAACGCCGGCGGGGTGACGGTCTCGTACTTCGAATGGGTGCAGAACCGCACCGGCTACCGGTGGAGCGAGGCCGAGGTCCGGGCCCGGCTGGAGGAGGGAATGGTCCGGGCCTTCGCCCAGGTGGCCGCCGTGGCCCGGGGCCGGAGCATCGACACGCGGACTGCGGCCTACGTGGTCGCCCTGGAGCGGATCCGGGCCGGGCTCCTGGCCCGGGGTCTGCTGCGGGGGCGGAGCCGGGTGACCTAGCCCGGCCCTCCGGACCCGTCCCCGGCCCCGCCGGCGCTGCTCCGGAAGACCGCGAGGATCCGTTCCCGGTGCTCCGGCCGCAGGCCGCCGGTGACCAGGTCGCCGATGGTCGCCGCGAGGTCCGGGATCTCCCCGGTCCGGCCCTCCCGGATGAGCAGAGCGGCCCCCAGGTGGGCCACCGCCAGCCAGTAGGCCGCCTCGGGGCCGAAGTCCGGGGCGATGGCCATCTCAGCCCGGCGCCACTGGCCCTGGTCCCGCTCGTAGACCGGCCAGAGGAGCCCGAGGCTGTCGATCTTGGCCAGTTCCGCGATCAGTTCCTCGACCACCTCCGGGGCTGCCCCCTGGGTGCCGAGGCGCTCGGAGAGCAGCCCCACCTGCCGGGCCACGTGGGAGACCTCGCTCAGTTCCGCCAGCACCGTGGCGGCCAGGCAGACCCCCAGCCACCAGTGCTCCTCCGGGCTCAGGGTCCGGCCGTAAGTCCGGACCACCTCGTACAGGGCGTCCTGGCCGCCCCGGAGGTAGGCCAGGACCTCTTCTAAGGCAGCGGAGGCACCCTCCGGACCAGGGATTCCCTCCGGTTCCGGCATCGCTCCCCAACTCCTTTCCAGGCTGCCGCGGCACCCCGGGGCCGCGGACGCCGCCCAGCCCCGGGATCCCCGGGCCAAGCCCCTGCCGGTGCCGGGGCCTGTCGGGGCCGGGCCCGACCCCGCGCCTGGCGGCTCCCGGGTCCGGGCCCCTTACCACAACCGGACCAGGGGCCGGCCCTCCCACGCCTTGAGGTAAGGGTACGGATTGATGGTGCTCCCGTCGGCCTGGTAGATGCCCAGGTGCAGGTGGGTCGGGAAGTCCCCCTCGGTCCCCGGGGGACCGTAGCCGGTCCGGCCCACGTACCCGATCACCTGGCCGGCCCGGACCCGGGCGCCTTCATAGATGTTCGCTCCATACCCGTTCATATGTGCGTAGTAGATCCGGTATTGCGGCGCCACATCGGGCCGGATCTGGAGCCGCCAGCCGCCAAATTCGTTCCAGCCGACCCGGACCACGGTGCCGTCGGCCACCGCCACCAGGGGGGTGCCCTTCGGCGCCAGGATGTCGACCCCCTCGTGCCCCCGGAGCACCGTCCCCCCGGGGGACCAGGAGCGGCCCTCCCCGTAGTTGTCCCTGTAGGCCTCATATTTGGCCCCAGCCGGGAAGGGGAAGACAAAGTTCGGGTGCAGAAGGGGATCCCCGGAGACGGCGCCCCCGGTGCCGCCCTTCCGGGTCAGCCGCATGACGCTGCCGTCCCAGGTCACATGGTACCCGAAGAGCTGGGCGGTGAACCAGACCGGCACGTAGACCAGCCCGTCGTGCGGGGAGGTCGGGGCAGGGGCCAGGTAGTGGACATCATCCCGGTAGACCGTCCGGGAGCCCAGCCAGAAGGCCGCCCAGTGCCCCTGGCCGCTCAGGTCCAGGCGCCGGTGGGTGTCGTTCCACCGGACCTGGAGCCCCAGGGCCGCCGCCAGCGGTCCCGCGGACGCCATCAGCTGCCCGTCCCGCAGGTACAGGTGGGTGCCATCGAGGGTGGTGCCCTCCACCTCCACCCGGTACGGGCTGTGGGCCAGGGCCCGCGGCCCGGCGGCGAGGGTAGCCAGGAGGGTGGCGGAGAAGAGCAGAAGGGCAACGAACCGCCTCACTTCCTTCGCCTCCCGCTGCGATGGTTGTCAGGTCTGCCACGGCGATGGTCGCACCGGAGCCCCCGGTGGAACCGATCCTGTACCATGATAGCGGTTTTCTGGTAACCCATACAATCTCCGATACTTTCTTTTATGGATAGCAATATATGGTTGTACGGGCGTCGCGGCGGCCCTTGCCCTCCCTCTCCAGGCCCTCCGCCCGGCGCGAAAAGGCACCCGCACCGCCCCAGGGGCTGCAGCGGGTGCCACAGGTCAAATCGGGCTGGAGCCGGGCAGCCTCCCGCCGGCTAGGGCAGCAGCCCCATCGCCCGGGCCTTCTTCAGCCGCTCGCTCATCATGTCCGGCGTCCACGGGGGATCCCAGACCAGGTTGACCCGGGCCTCCTCCACCCCCGGCAGCCGCCGGAGCACCGCCTCGGCCTGGCTGACGATCATGGGGCCGACGGGGCAGGCTGGGGTGGTGAGGGTCATGTCCACCTCCACCTTGCCGCCGTCGATGTTCACGTTGTAGACCAGGCCCAGGTCCACCACGTTGATCCGCAGCTCCGGGTCCTTGACGACCTCCAGAGCCTTCATGACCTCTTCCTTGGTCGGCATGCCAGTTTCACCTCCTGACGGGGCCGGCCCCGGACCCCTCCGGCCGGCGGGCCGGAGCCGGGCCCCCTCCCGCCGCCGGGCCGGAGCCGGGTCTGTCGCCCCGCCTCACACCCGGATAAAGACCTCGTCCCCTTCCACCTTCACCTCGTAGGTCTCCACCGGAATGACCGCGGGCAGGGAGAGCGCGGCGCCGGTGCGGAGGTCAAACCGCGCGCCGTGGAGCGGGCAGACCACCTCGCACCCCTCCACCGTCCCCTCCGAGAGGGAGGCCTCCGCGTGGGTGCAGGTATCGTCGATGGCGTAGATCTGCCCGTCCACGTTGAAGAGCGCCACCCGCTTCCGGCCCACCCGGACGCACCGGGCGCTGCCCGGCGGCACCTCGCTGAGGGCAGCCACCCGCACGAATTCGCTCACAACCAGGGCCTCCTTCGCAGCGGGCGGGATGGGGGATCGTCTCCCCCACCAGGGGAGTCGCCCCCACCCCCGCCCCGTTCTCCATCGGCAGCGGCATCGTCGGCAGCGGCATCGCCGGCCCGCAGCGGAATCGTTAGCCGACGCTGCCCTCCATCTCCAGTTCGATCAGCCGGTTCAGCTCCACCGCGTACTCCATGGGCAGCTCCTTGGTGAAGGGCTCGATGAAGCCCTGGACGATCATCTGGGTCGCCTGCTGCTCGGAGATGCCCCGGCTCATCAGGTAGAAGAGCTGCTCCTCGGAGACCTTGGAGACGGTGGCCTCGTGCTCGATGGCCACGTCCTCCTCCATGATCTCCATATACGGGATGGTGTCGGTCTTGCTGTTGTCGTCGAAGATGAGGGCGTCGCAGTTGACCTTCACCTTGCAGCCCGTCGCGCCCTTGGCCACCTGCACCAGGCCCCGGTAGGTGGTGTTGCCGCCGTCCTTGCAGATGGACTTCGAGGTGATCTGGGACGAGGTGTTCGGGGCCAGGTGCAGGACCTTGGCGCCCGCGTCCTGGTGCTGCCCCTTGCCGGCGAAGGCGACGGAGATGATGTCCGCCCGGGCGCCGGGCTCCATCAGGTAGACCGCGGGGTACTTCATGGTCACCTTGGAGCCGATGTTGCCGTCCACCCACTCCATGGTGGCGTCGGCGTAGGCCACCGCCCGCTTGGTCACCAGGTTGTAGACGTTGTGGGACCAGTTCTGGATGGTGGTGTACCGGCACCGGGCGCCCCGCTTGACGATGATCTCCACCACCGCCGCGTGGAGGGAGTCGGTGGAGTAGATCGGCGCGGTGCAGCCCTCCACGTAGTGGACGAAGGCACCCTCGTCGACGATGATCAGGGTCCGCTCGAACTGGCCCATGTTCTGGGCGTTGATCCGGAAGTAGGCCTGGAGCGGGATCTCCACATGGACCCCCGGCGGCACGTAGATGAAGGAGCCGCCCGACCAGACCGCGCTGTTGAGGGCCGCGAACTTGTTGTCCGTCGGCGGGACCACGGTGCCGAAGTACTGCCGGACCAGGTCCGGGTGCTCCCGCACCGCGGAGTCCATGTCCATGAAGATGACGCCCTTCTCCTCCAGGTCCTTCCGGATGTTGTGGTAGACCACCTCGGACTCGTACTGGGCGCTCACCCCGGCCAGGAACTTCCGCTCCGCCTCGGGGATGCCCAGCCGGTCAAAGGTGCGCTTGATCTCCTCGGGCACCTCGTCCCAGGAGCGGGCGTTCTTCTCCGTCGGCTTCACGTAGTAGTAGATGTCGTTAAAGTTGATCTGCGACAGGTCCGCACCCCAGGTAGGCAGCGGCTTGGAGAAGAAGATCTCCAGGCTCTTCAGCCGGAACTCCCGCATCCACTCCGGCTCGCCCTTCATCCGGGAGATCTGCTCCACAACCTCCCGGTCCAGGCCCTTCCGGGCCTTGAAGACGTACTTCTCCGGGTCCCGGAACCCGTACTTGTACTCACTGGGCAAAAAATCCAGGGCTTCCCTGGCCATCGGTTGACCTCCCCTCAGGGTTGGACCCGCTTCAAACCTTCCTCCACCGCGTTCCAGGCGAGGGTGGCGCACTTGACCCGGACCGGGAATTTGGCCACCCCCGACAGGGCCTGCAGTTCGCCCAGTTCCTTATAGTCCCCGGGCTCGCCCTTGATCATCGCCCGGCAGCGGCTCAGGAACTGGGCGGCCTCTGCCAGGGTCTTGCCCTTGATGGCCTGGGTGGTCATGGAGGCAGAGGCCATGCTGATGGAACAGCCGTGCCCCTGCCAGCGCACATCCTCCACCCGGCCGTCCCGGACCTTCAACTGCACCTCGATGGTGTCGCCGCAGGTGGGGTTCTCCAGGTGGACCGTGAAGTCCGCCTCGTCCAGTCTTCCCTTATTCCGGGGCCGGGCGAAGTGGTCCATGAGCACCTGCTTGTAGAGTTCGTTCAGATTGACCGCGTACCGGGGATCGTGCTCAAGCGACATGGCTGAAGAACTCCTTTACCTTGCCCAGGGCCTCTACGAGGCGGTCCACGTCTTCCCGGGTGTTGTACACGTAGAAGGATGCCCGGTTGGTCGCGACCACCTGCAGCACCTCCCGGTGCAGGGGCATGGTGCAGTGGTGGCCGGCCCGGATCGCCACCCCCTCGGAGTCCAGCACCGTGGCCACGTCGTGGGGGTGGAGGTCGCCGAAGGTGAAGGCGAGGATGCCGGCCCGGTTCTCCTCCGGCCCGTAGATCCGGATCTCCGGGAAGGCCTCCCGGAGCCGGCGCATCGCGTACTGGACCAGATCGTGCTCGTGCCGCTGGATGTTGGCGACGCCGCCGACCACCTCGTTGATGTAGTCGATGGCCGCCGCCAGCCCCACCGCCCCCTCCACGTTCGGGGTGCCGGCCTCGAACTTCCAGGGGAGGTCGTTCCAGGTGGACTCCTCGTAGGTGACGGACCGGATCATCTCGCCGCCGCCGAGGAAGGGGTCCATCCGCTCCAGCAGCTCCCGCTTGCCGTAGAGCACCCCGATGCCCATCGGCCCCATCATCTTGTGGCCGGAGAAGGCGAGGAAGTCCACGTCCAGTTCCCGGACGCTCACCGGCATGTGGGGCACCGACTGGGCCCCGTCCACCACCACCACCGCGCCCACGGCGTGGGCGGCCTCGGTAATCGCCTTCACCGGCAGGATGGCCCCCAGGGTGTTGGAGGCGTGGGCCACCGCCACGATCCGGGTCCGCTCCGTCAGCACCC
The DNA here is from genome assembly GCA_003242505.1 of Bacillota bacterium. Taxonomy (GTDB): domain Bacteria; phylum Bacillota; class Sulfobacillia; order Symbiobacteriales; family ZC4RG38; genus ZC4RG38. The sequence goes on along the minus strand of QGUP01000005.1, from coordinate 9,849 downwards.
TCGGCAGCCGCTCCAGGTCCAGGGTGCCGTCGGGGTGCATCGGCATGAACCGGAGCCGGGCCCCGGTCCGCCGGGCCACCAGCTGCCAGGGCACCAGGTTGGAGTGGTGCTCCAGGGGGCTGAGGAGGATCTCATCCCCAGGCCGGAGCACCTGCATGCCGTAGGAGTAAGCCACCAGGTTGAGCCCCTCCGAGGCGTTGCGGACGAAGATGCAGGTGGCGGGCTCCGGGGCGTCGATGAAGGCCGCCACCTTCGCCCGGGCCTCCTCGTAGGCAGCGGTGGCCCGTTCCCCGAGGGTGTGGATGGAGCGGTGGACGTTGGCGTTGTACTCCTCGTAGTACCGGCGGATCGCGTCGATGACCTGCCGGGGCTTCTGGGTAGTCGCGGCGTTGTCCAGGTAGACCAGCGGCTTGCCGTTCACCAGCTGGGCCAGGATCGGAAAGTCCTGGCGAATCCGCTCCACGTTCATAGGCCCAACTTCCTATCCACAAGGCTCTCAAGCTCGCGACGGAGTGCCGGCAGTTCCACGGTATCCAGGATGGGCTTGAAGAAGCCCTCGACGATCAGCCGGGTCGCTTGCTTCCGGGTGAGGCCCCGGCTCATGAGGTAGAAGAGCTCATCCTCGTCGATCTTGCCCGAGGTGGCGGCGTGGCCGGCCCGCTCCACCTGGTCGTCGTCGATGAAGAGGCTCGGGATGGAGTCCGCCCGGCAGCCCCGGTTGAGCATCAGGGCGTTCTCCCGCAGGAAGCAGGTGCTGCCCTTGGCCCCCCGCATGATGTGCCCCTTGCCCCGGAAGACGACCCGGGACTGGTCCTGGAGCACCCCCCGGCCGACGATGTCCCCCACGGTCCGGCGGCCGGTGGGATAGTGAAGGTCCTCCGCGACGATGTCGATGTGCTGGTTGCCCGAGGCGAAGAAGAGCACCTTCAGGTTCCCCTCGCCGCCCTCCTGGTCCAGGGCAGTGTACTGCTCGGACCGGACCAGTTCGCCGCCGAACTCCGCCAGCAGCCAGTTGACCGTGGCGTCCCGGCCCACCTTGGTCCGGCGGGTGGTGAAGCTCCACACCCCCGGCCCCCAGTTCTGGACCCCGCTGTAGTCGATCCGGGCCCCGGGGCCCGTGAGGATCTCCACCACCCCCAGGTGCGGCGTCCCCTCGGGCATGGCCGGGGAGGCCCAGTACTCCACCACCCGGGCAGAGGCGCCCTCCTCCGCCACCACCAGGGTGTGGCCCAGCAGGCCGGCGCCGGGCCCGTCCGCCCAGGTCAGGATCTGGATCGGCTCCTCCACCTGGGCCCCCCGGGGCAGATAGACGAAGGCGCCGCCCCGGAAGAAGGCCGCATGCAGGGCCGTGAAGATGCTCTCCTCCGGCCGGACCGCCTGGGTCATCAGGTAAGGCTGCACCAGGTCCGGATACTGCCGGGCCGCGGTCTCCAGGTCGGTGACGATCACCCCGGCGGGCAGCCCCTCCGGGGCCCGGACCGCAACGCCGTTTCGGAGCACCAGGGTCTTGCCCTCCCCCACCATGGGGGCGAAGGCCTCGGGCACCTCCTGGGGCGCCCCGGCCGGCACCTCCGGATTCACCCGGCCGAGGTCGAGGCCGGTGAGGTCCGTCCGCCGCCACTTCTCATCGGTGCGGCTGGGCAGGTCCAGGCCCAGGGCGAAGTCCCAGGCCCGGAGCCGGAATTCCCGCAGCCAATCGGGCTCGCCCCGGCGGCGGGCCTCCGCCTCCAGGGCTGCCCGGGAGGTGAGAGACGTCAGCTGCGCCATCGGTACGCCCTCCTACGCCACCTGGCTCCGGATCCAGTCGTAGCCCTTCTCTTCCACCAGGTCGGCCAGCTCAGGGCCGCCGGTGCGGATGATCCGGCCGTCGACCATGATGTGCACCACATCAGGCCGGATGTGCTTCAGGATCCGGTTGTAGTGGGTGATGATCAGGGCGCCGAAGTTCTCGCCCCGCATGGAGTTGACGGTCTTGCCCACCACCTTGAGGGCGTCGACGTCCAGCCCGGAGTCGGTCTCGTCCAGGATGGCGATCTTGGGCTGGAGCAGGGCCATCTGCAGCATCTCGCTCCGCTTCTTCTCGCCGCCGGAGAAACCTTCATTCAAATACCGGCCGGCAAAGGACTCATCCATCTCCAGGAGCTTCATCTTCTCCGCCAGCAGCTCCTGGAACTCCCAGACGCCGATCTCCTCGCCCCGGATGGCCTGGAGGGCGGTGCGGAGGAAGTTGGCCACCGTCACCCCCGGGACCTCCACCGGGTACTGGAAGGCGAGGAAGAGCCCCGCCCGGGCCCGCTCGTCCGGGGAGAGCTCCAGGAGGTTGACCCCGTTCAGGAGCACCTCGCCACCGTCGATGGTGTACCGGGGATGCCCGGCAATCGCCTTGGAGAGGGTGGTCTTCCCCGAGCCGTTGGGGCCCATCAGGGCGTGGATCTCACCGCCCTTGACCTCCAGGTCGAGCCCCTTGACGATGGGCTTGCCGTCCACGCTGACCCGCAGGTCCTTGATCGTCAGCACAGGCCGCTCCGCCACAGCGCCGTCCCCTTTCCTTCCGAAACTGTGCTCCTTCACAAGTCTGGTCATGGAAATACCAGGCCATGCTGCCTGGTTGACCTCGGGTTACACCCGTCCTGGTGCAAATGAGTCTCAGTCCCATTGTATTTGCCCGGTTTCCACTATGTCAACAGTGCAAACCGGTACCCAACGGAAACGAGAAAGGATATAATGGAATGTACCATGGAACGAAGCCGGGGGGAAACCACCCCCGTGACCACCGGTGCCGGTGGTCTGGCCGGATCGAGCGAGGTGAAAGGCGTCGTGACCCAGACCCAGGATCCGCTCAAGGTGGCCGCCGTGCTCGGCGATCCCACCCGCTACCGGATCTACCAGTATATCCTCCAGTCGGAACGGGGATCCGTCACGGCCCAGGAGATCGCCCGCCGGTTTGGCCTCCACCCCAACGTGGCCCGGATGCACCTGACCAAGCTGGCTGACATCGGACTGCTGACCACCCGGGCCGAGAAGACCGGCCGGGGCGGCCGGCCCGTCCACACCTACTCCCCCACCGGCCAGGCGGTGAGCGTGACGGTCCCGGCCCGGGACTACCGGCTGCTCTCGGACCTGCTCTCCGAGGCCCTGGCCCACATGGGGGAGGAAGCGCTCCCCGTTCTCACCCAGGCGGGGCGGGCCTACGGGCGCCGGATGGCCCAGGAGGCTCTCCAGACCCTGACGGAGGACTCCCCCCGGCCCAGCCCCCGGCAGCTGCTGGAAGCCACTGCCCGCAGGCTCGGCGCCCACGGCGTGGGCGTCGAGGTGGTGACCGGGAGCGACGGCGACGTCTCCCTGGTCTTCAGCAACTGTGGTTTCCAGGAGATCGCCCTGCGCCGGCCGGAGTACGTCTGCCACCTCTGCCAGGGGATGGTCCAGGGGGTCGCAGAGGAATGCCTCCCCGCCGCCCGGGTCCACGCCGAGGCCTCCCTGCCCCGGGGCGACCGGCGGTGCGTGTACAGCGTCCCCACCCGGGTCCCCGCCCGGCTGGGAGGGCAGGTCTGGGTGGACTAACCGGGGGAGTCGGCGGCCTCTTGCCGGTCCGCCGCCTCCTGGGTCGCCCGGGCCTCTTCCCGGCAGGAGGGACAGAGTCCGAAGACCTGGACGATGGGTGTCTCAAAGGTGTAGCCCGTCGCCTGTTCCGCTGTTCTCACCACATCCTCCGGCAGGGTCAGGTCGATCTCATCCAGCGCGCCGCACTGGATGCAGATCACGTGGAGGTGCGGCTCGATGCGGCCGTCGTACCGACTGGCCCCATCGCCGAACTTCAGTTCCCGGACCTGACCCATGCGGACCAGATAGTTCAGGGCGTTGTAGACGGTGGCGTAAGCGATGCCCGGGTGGCGCTGCCGGACCCGGTTGTAGATCATCGCCGCGGTCGGGTGGTCCCGGGCCGCCCGCACCACCTCCAGAACTGCCCGGCGCTGGGCCGTCAGCCGGAGCTGTCCGGTACCGGCCATCGTGCATCCCCCCTTGTCCGGGTGGCCGCTGCCGCGGACCCATGGCCGGTGTTGAGAATGAGTCTTAGACTAATTCTAAGATAGACGTCGCCAGGACCCCTGTCAAGGCGGTTTCCCCGGGCAAGGTTTCCCCGGGGCGCGCCTGCCTCCCGATATCTCCAGCGGCCGTCCTCCCGGAAGAGCCCCCGGGCGGACCGCCGCCCTTTCGCCAGGACCCGGCGCCCCTGGCAGCGAACCCCCAGCGCTGGCCACAGTTTACGCCGCGAGGAAATTCGTCGCCGGGAGAGACTAAGGACGGGTCCGGTTCACCAGTTTGCGGAGGTGACTGCAATGCACAACCAGTCCACCCAGGCCGGGGGCGCAGGGGGCAACCTCACGGCTGGTAGCGCGGGCCAGGGTCTGCAAGGCACCCTCGGCTTCGGCGGGGTACCGCTGAAGCTCCAGTTCCAGGGTGGCCAGGGCGTCGGAACCGGCGGCATGAGCGGTGCCGCCGGCAGGGCCAGCGGCATGGCCCGTGCAGCCGGCGGGGCCACCGGCATGGGCACCGGCGCCGGGAGCATGGGCACCGGAACCGCCGGGGCCACGGGCTTCGGCGGCGTGGGCCTCACCGCGGGCGCCTACCAGCAGCCCGCCGGTGGGCTCCTGGCCGGCACCAGCGGCGGCGGCTTTGCTGCCGGCGGCCTTGCCACCGGCGGCATGAGCGGCACCACCGGCGCCGTGAGCAGCACTGCCAGCGGCCTGAGTGGCGCCCGGACCATGACCGCCGGCTACGGCGCGGCCCAGTCCTACGCCGAGGGCAGCCCCGCCTACCGGCAGTACCGGAGCCAGGAGAACCACCAGGCCGCGGCCCAGACCGGACTGACCCAGCCGGGGGCGGCCGGGGGCAGCCAGATCGGCAGCTTCACCCAGGGTATGGGGTAGCCGCCCCTGGTTCCGTCCACGGACTGCGCACTCGGGATATCCGTAGGATCGACCGGTTCCGCACACGCGCTGCACACGCGACATCAGGCGAGGCCCGGGGGTCTCGCCTGATTTCATTTGTGCGGCTCCCTCCGCCCCCCTGGGAACATCAGGGCCGAAATGGTACAGTCCGGCGAGGCCCTTAGCCCCGCCGGACCATCGGCCGCAGTTCCTCCAGCAGCCAGGGGTTGAGGACCGTGACATGGACGCCCCGCCGGCCCCGGGAGACCGCGGTGAGCACCCCTGCCGCCCGGAGCTTGGCCAGGGCCTGGACCAGCGCGCTCGGGTGGACGCCAGCCCGGGCCGCCACCTCCTTCAGCCGGACGGTCGTGGGGCCCTTGTACTCCGCCAGCAGAGCCATCATCCCCTGCCGCTCGGTCTCCGAGAGGCTTCCCGCCGCCAGGCGGGCCGCGTGCCGGGCACCCTCGTCCGCGGCCTGCTGCTGCCGCTCCGCCGCTGCCTGGAGAATCGCCAGCAGCGCCGCGACGTGCTCAGCCAGGAGTTCCTCGGCTTCCCCGAAGGGCCCGTGCTCCCGGGTGAGCACCAGGGCCCCGAGTTGCCGGCCGTCCTTCTCCACCGGGACGACCAGGGTCTCATCGTTGCCCAGCTGGTTGGGCGGCTGGGAGTCGCTCCCGGGCCACCACATCACCGCGCTGCCCGTCACCCGGGCCAGGGCATCCAGCAGGCTATCGGTGTCGGGGTGCGACCCGGCCAGCAGCGCCGCGCGCAGCTCCCGCACCGCACGGAGCAAGTCCAGTTCCAACGCTGCAACGACAGCCATCCGGCAGACCCTCCCTCTGCCAGGAATCCCACTGACTCCTCGCTTACACCATAGCCGGACGGCTTGTAGACCCGAAAGATGTATTTGACCTACTTTTTTACCCGATTTCGTTTGGGGTTGCATCGGGCGCGTACCCGAGACCTTGTACAATTGATACAACCCCTGCCCGCAAGGGCAGGGGTTGGATCCGAGTTCGGGGCAGTAGAAGGACCTAGGTGGCGCTGGCCGCCAGTTCCTCCACCAGCCGGGAGAAGTGGTCGATGGCCGCCTGCACCGGCTCGGGGCTGGTCATGTCCACCCCCGCCCGGCGCAGGAGGTCGATGGAGTAGTCCGACGAGCCGCTCCGGAGGAACTCCAGGTACCGCTCCACCGCCGGCCGGCCCTCGGACAGGATCTGCCGGGCCAGGGCCATGGCCGCGCTGATCCCCGTCGCGTACTGGTAGACGTAGAACGCCCGGTAGAAGTGAGGGATCCGGGCCCACTCGAGGGCGATCTCCTCGTCCACCACCATCTCGGGGCCGTGGTAGGCCACGTTCAGTTCCTTGTACAGGGCGCAGAGGGACTCCGCGGTGAGGGCCTCGCCCCGCTCCACCCGCTCGTGGATCGCCAGTTCGAACTCCGCGAACATCGTCTGGCGGAAGAGGGTGGTCCGGATGGTCTCCACCTGGTGGTTGACGATGTACCGCCGGAGCTGCGGGTCGTCGGTGTGCTGGAGCAGGTACTCGGTCAGCAGGGCCTCGTTCAGGGTGGAGGCCACCTCGGCCACGAAGATGGTGTAGTCGCCGTAGACGTAGGGCTGGGTCCGGCGGGTGAAGTAGGAGTGCATGGAGTGCCCCAGCTCGTGGGCCAGGGTGTACATGCTGTCCACGTTCTCCTGGTAGTTCAGGAGGATGTACGGTGCCGTGGTGTAGGCCCCGCCGCTGTAAGCCCCGCTGGTCTTGCCCGCGGTCTCGTAGACGTCGATCCACCGGGAGCGCAGTCCCTCCCGGAGGGCGCTGACGTACTCCTCCCCCAGGGGGGCCAGGGCGGCCGCGACGGTCTCCGCCGCCTCCTCGTAGGGGATCTTCCGGTCCACGCCCTTCACCAGGGGGACGTAGATGTCGTACATGTGGAGTTCATCCACGCCCAGCAGGCGCTTGCGCACCGCCATGTACCGGTGGAGGGCCGGCAAGTTCTTCCGGACCGTGGCGATCAGGTTGTGGTAGACCGAGACCGGGATGTTGTCCCGGAAGAGGGCCGCCTCCAGGGAGGAGCGGTAGTTCCGGGCCCGGGCGTAGAAGACGTCCTTCTTGACGCTGGCGGCCAGGCTGGCGGCCAGGGTGTTGACGTACTTCCGGTAGGTGCCGTAGAGGGCCATGAAGGCGTCCCGCCGCACCCGCCGGTCCTGGCTCTCCATCAGCCGGAGGTAGCGCCCCTTGGTGAGCTCCACCTCGTTGCCCTCTTCGTCCCGGACCGTGGGGAACTTCATGTCGGCGTTGTCGAGCATGCTGAAGATGATCGCCGGGCTCTGGGCGATCTCCGCCGCCTGGGCCAGGAGGGCCTCCACCTCCGGGCTGCGGACGTGCTCCCGCTCCCGGCGGATGTCCTCCAGATGGAAGCGGTAGATGGCCAGGCCCGGCTCCTCGGCCAGGAACAGCTCCAGCCGGTCATCGGGGATCGCCAGGATCTCCGGCCGGATGAAGGCCATGGCCGCGGTCGCCCGGCTGTAGAGCCCCACCGCGCGGTCGTGGAGGGCCTGGTACCGGGCCACGGTGTTGTCCTCGTCCTTGCGCATGGAGGCATAGGCGTAGAGGGTCTCCACCCGCTGGCCGATCTCGTCCCGGAGCCGGAGGCACTCCAGGAGCCGGGCCCCGGACTGGGCCAGGGTGCCCTGGTACTCCTGCAGCCGGGGGATGAGCCCCTCCACCGCCTGATACTCCTGCTCCCAGGCCTCGTCGCTGGGGAAGATCCGCTCCAGATCCCACCGATACTGCTCCGGGATCTCCTCCCGCTTTGGTACCCGCTTCAGAGGAACCGCCTCCCGTCTCCGCATGGTGAGATAGAGCCGCCGCTGTCACTGCTACTGACGCTCCCGGCCCGGCCCGGGGTTCGCAGGTCCGGCCCCCGGCTCCGGGACCAGAGGCCCGACCCCCTCTCCCGGGCCCCGAGGGTCGGCCCCCGGCTCCGCCGGTGAGAAGCCCAGGCGGAGGAGGGTCTCCGTCGCCTTGAGGCCGCTGCCGGTGAGCACCGCCACCACCGGCCCTTCCCGGTCGAGGACCCCGGCCGCCCCCAGCCGGTCCAGGGCGGCGCCGACCACCGCCGAGGTGGGTTCGACGTAAAAGCCCAGGGCGCTCAGCTTCCTGAGCCCCGCCCGAATCTCCGCCTCCGTCACCGCCAGGACCGCCCCGCCGCTCTCGGCCACCGCCGCCAGCATCTGGGGCAGCCGCACGGGCTGAGCCGCGGCGATCCCTTCCGCCAGGGTCGGGCCGGCCTCCGTCGCCCCGCCCTCCCCGGTCGGCGCCAGCTCCGGGCCCAGTTCCGGGGCGGGGGACCTGCCCTCCCCGGCCTCCCGGCGGGCCCAGGCCCGGTACAGGGGGGCGCAGCCGGCCGCCTGCACCGGGTAGAGCCGGGGGAGCCGGGGAATCAACCCGGCCCGCCGGAGGTCCTGAAAGCCCAGATAGCACCCGAGGAGCAGGCTGCCGAAGCCGCAGGGGAAGACCACGGCCCCCGGCGCCTGCCACCCCAGCTGCTCCCAGATCTCAAAGGCCAGGGTCTTCACCCCGTGCAGGAAAAGGGGATTCCAGTTGTGGCTGGCGTAGAACCGGGTGGCCGCGGCCGCCTGCGCGGCCCGGGTGGCCTCCGCCCGGGGCCCCGGCACCCGCACCACCCGGGCGCCGTAGGCCTGGATCTGGACGAGTTTGGCCGGCGAGGCCGCCGCGGGCGCGTAGACGGTGCACCGGATGCCCGCCCGGGCGCAGTAGGCGGCCAGGGACGCCCCGGCGTTGCCGGAGGAGTCCTCCACCACCTCCGTCACCCCCGCGGCCCGGAGGGCGCTCACCATCACCCCGATCCCCCGGTCCTTGTAGGAGCCGGTGGGGAAGAGGTAGTCCACCTTGAAGAGCACCGGCCGCCCGCCCCAGTCCACCGGCACCAGGGGGGTGAGGACCTCCCCCAGGCTGACCCGGTGCCGGGGCTCCACCGGCGGCAGCGCCCCGGCGTACCGCCAGAGGTTCGGCGGGCCCTGGCGGATGGCTTCGGGGTCCAGCACCGGCGTCAGCCGGAGGTCCAGGGGCGAGCCGCAGGCGCAGCGCCAGACCCCGGAGGCCAGGGGCCAGGCGCCGCCGCAACGGGGACAGACGAGATCCACGGCACAGGCCTCCCGATCAGAACAGGATGGGCTGCCGGCGCATCCCCACGTTGAGCACCAGGCCGATGGCGATGTAGTTCGCCACCAGCGCGGTGGGGCCATAGCTGATGAAGGGGAGCGGGATCCCGGTCACCGGCATCAGCCCCACCGCCATGCCGGTGTTCTCCAGGATGTGGAACCCCAGCATCGAGGCCACCCCGGTCGCGATGAGCGTCCCGTACCGGTCCTTCGCCTGGATCGCCGTCAGCAGAATCCGCCAGATCACGATGAGGAAGCCCAGCAGAACGCCGCTCGCGCCGAGAAAGCCCAGCTCCTCCCCCACCGCGGAGAAGATGAAGTCCGTCGGCTGCTCCGGCACAAAGCCCAGCTGGGTCTGGGTCCCGGAGAAGAGGCCGGCGCCCTTCAGCCCCCCGACGGCGATGGCCACCCGGGACTGGACGACGTTGTAGCAGGCCTCCCGGGTGTCGTACTCCGGGTTCAGCCAGCAGCGGATCCGGTTGACCTGGTACTCGCTGACCCCCGGCAGGTCGATGCCGCGGTCATGGGCCAGCAGCACCCCGGCCACCAGGGCTGCGGCGAGCAGCCCGGCCACGAGAAACCGCCAGCCGGGAACCCCGGCCATGTACAGCATCCCGGCCACCAGCATGATCAGGACCAGGGCCGACCCCAGGTCCGGCTGTATCAGGATCAGCGCGACGAAGGGCAGCACGTGGGCAGGGGGGGGAACAAGGCCCACCAACCCCGGAAGGAACCGG
>QGUP01000218.1 GCA_003242505.1 Bacillota bacterium | reverse complement strand
CGGTCTCCCGGGTTAAAATCCGCCCCGGGGGGGGGCCCGTGGTCCCCCCGGGTTCCAGTTCCCCCCGCAGGGGCAGGTCCACGGCATTGGCGGCCCGGACCAGGAGGCCCAGGGCCGCGCCGTCCCCGCTCGGGCGCCGGCCGGTGGGGACCGTCAGCTCCAGCCGGGTGCCGCCCCGCTCCACGGTGACCGGGACGGGCTCCCCCGGCGGGTGCTGCCGGAGGGCCGCCATCAGTTCCTCGACCCCCGCTACCTGCCGGCCGGCCACGGCCATGACCCGGTCCCCCGGCTGCAGGAGCCCTGCCGACGGGGAGCCCGGGGTCAGCGCGACCACCCGGACGCCCCACGGCTCCACCCGGACGGGGTATCCCAGGAGCCGCAGGGCGGCCGCCGCGGCGTAAAGCCGGCTCTCCGCCATGAGCGCCCGTGCGTCGGCCTCGTACTGCCGGTAGTCCGGGTAGGCCCCCAGGGCCTCGTCCAGGGGCTGGAGCCGCACCCGCCGGGGCTGCAGCCGGCCGTAGAGGTACCAGTAGAGGTTGGCCTGCCGGGACGTCACGGTGAGCACCAGGAACCGCCCCGGGTGTTCCGGGTCCACCGCCCCGGGCACCCGCACCATCTCCGCGGCGTCGTAGGCCGCCCCCGGGGCGGTGACCATATAGGGAATCGGGACGAACCAGCCCAACACCCCGGCGATCGTCACCAGACCGGCGGCAACGAGAAACTGGCGGCACCGGGGCCGGGTCCACAGGCCTCGCCAGGCCGCGCCGGACCCCGGGGTCCGGGGGTCCTGGCCAGGGGCCGGCGCCGCCTCCGGACGGGGCTCGGTGGCCGCCACCTGCGCTCTCCTCCTGCCGCGCCTACTTCCGCAGTTCCTCCCGGCTGAGCCGCACCGTCTCGATGGCCTTGGCCAGGTTCTCCTCCACCTTGGTGAGGACCTGCTCGGCGTACTCCAGGGCCCCGAGGCGGATCTCCCGGGCGACCCGCTTGGCCTGCTCCAGGGTCTCCTCGGCCTTCAGCTGAGCCTCCCGGGCCACCGCCGTCTCATCGGCCAGCTGGGCCGCGTAGTTCTTGGCTTCCCGGACGGTGGTCTCCGCCTCCTCCCGGGCCGCCTGCAGGATCCGGTCCCGTTCCGCCGCGATCCGGGCGGCGGTCCGCAGCTCTTCCGGCAGGGCCTCCCGGATCTGATCCAGCAGGGCCAGGAGTTCTTCGGGGTCGAGCATCACCTTACCCGTCAGCGGCACCCGGGTGCCGTTCTGGATCGCTTCCTCGAGCTGGTCCAATAGCGCGAAGATCTCCACCGCCACCGAACCTCCTGCACGGGTGGCGACTCACCCGTTATCGCCCCAGTTTCCGCAGCAGTTGCTCCGCCACCAGGGGCGGGACCAGGCCGTCGAGGCACCCCCCGTACGCGGCCACCTCCTTCACCAGCGTCGAGCTGACGAAGGAATAGCGGACGTCGGACAGGAGGAAGACGGTCTCCACGTCCGGGGCCATCTTCTTGTTCATCAGGCCCATCTGGAACTCGTACTCAAAGTCCTGGATCGCCCGCATCCCCCGGACGATCACCCGGCAGCCGTGCTGCCGGGCCGCGTCCACCGTCAGCCCCGGGATGGCGACGACGGAGACGTTGGGCAGGTGTGCGGTGATGGCCCGGACCATCTCCAGCCGTTCTTCCAGGGTGAAGAGGGGCTTCTTGTGGGCGTTGGTGGGAATCCCGACCACCACATGCTCAAAGATCTGGGCAGCCCGCTCGATGATGTCCAGGTGCCCACAGGTCGGCGGGTCAAAGCTGCCAGGACAGAGGGCCTTTGCCAACGGTACTGCCTCCCCACTCGCGTGGACCGTCATCTGTCAGGGATGCAGATTCCGCATTCTACGCGCACTTCTGCAACCCCTGCCAGACACCGGGACTACCGGCCGCCCACCTCGTCGGCCAGGGCCAGAAGTCCGGCCACCCCCTGGGCGATGGCGGAGACCTCCGCGGCAAAGTCGTCCCATTCCTCGTCGCTGGCCTCGCCCTCGTCCGGGACCTCCACCTCGAACCAGTAGTCGATGATGAAGTGGGACTCGAGCTGGATGTGTACCGTCTGCCCGCTCTCGCCCCGGAAGTACCGCTGGATGCCGCTGATGCCGACATCCACCCCCGCAATCTCCTTGGCCCGGGACCAGAGTTCCGCCGGTTGCAGGTGGCTGACGGTATGGGCGGGCAGGGTGACCTCCACCTCGACGCCACAGGTGTGCTCCCGGCCGGGGTATAGATAAATGTCGGCCACGGGACCGGCCTCAGTGTTCGGATCCCGGCCGACACTGATAATCACCTCGACCTGGGGCGTGACGGACCCTTCCCACTGTTCAATTGCCGTCCGCACCGTGAGCGGGAGGCCCAGATCCATCAAGGCGTTCTTCAGGGTTTGTGCCAGGTTTTCCAGCGCCTGCAGCAAGTCTCACTTCCTCCCTCTCCGCTCGCCAGTAGAACATTATACCACGAGCAAGGGCTCCCGGGCACCGGCCCTCGGGGGGAACTTGCGCCGGAGGCGCTCCCGCCTGCGGGACGGTGCCGGCCGCGCGGGGCGCGGGCCCCGCCCCCGGGCGGTTACTTCACAGCATGATCTGTTTTGTGATATAATCATCCTGCATTTTGGAAACCACGGCACCGGCTGGGGGGCAGGCCAACCGATGAAGGCGGAAGTCCTGAACGCGTTCTTCCAGGCAGCGGTCGAGATCCTCCGCTGTGAGATCAAGGATTCGGTCCACCGGGGAGCCCTGGCGGCCACCATCGCCCCCACCCTGGACAGCGAGGTGACGGTCTTCCTGGGCGCGGTAGGCAACCTCCGGGGGCTGGTGCTCTTCGGGATGAGCCGGGAGACGGCCCTGGCCCTCGCCTCCCGGATGGCCGGCATGCCCTTCACAACCCTCGACGACCTGGTGCTCTCGGCGGTGGCGGAACTGGGCAACGTGGTCACCGGCCGGGCCCTGATGGCCCTCAGCGAGCAGGGCTACGCCTGCGACCTGACCCCGCCCTCGGTGATGGTGGGGAAGGGCGCCTACTTCAGCACCCTGGGGATCCCCCGGATCCGGATCCCCCTGTACACCTCGCTCGGGGAGATCCGGCTCGACGTCGCCCTGCAGGAGAGCCCGAAAGGGTAGAATCAGGGTCGCAAGGGTAGAATCAGGGTAGCAAGGGGATAACAGGCGGGTTCCCGCCCGGACGGGAACCCGCCGATTTCATCATCATATCTCGGTATCAGTCCATCAGCCCTGCGGCTTCCTCCAGTTCCGGGGTGAGGGCGGGCGGCGCCTCGGTGAGGGTACGGACGATCCAATAGGTAGGATCGGCGGCCAGGTCCACTTCCCACGGTTCCGGTACCGGCCGGCCGGCGGGATCCCGGAGGATCCGGACCCGGGGCCGGGCGGCCCGGCCCTTCACCACCCCGGTGACCACCGCGGTCTCGCCGGTGTTGAGTTCGACCAGCGTCCCCACCGGGTAGACGGCCACGTTCTCCGCCAGGGCCGCCAGCGCCCGGGGGTCAAACCAGTCCGGAAGCACCTCCAGCATGTTCCGGAGGGCCCGCTCCGGCGGGTAGCCGGGCCGGTAGACCCGGTCCGAGGTCATGGCATCGTAGACGTCCGCCACCGCGACCACCCGGGCCAGTTCGTGGATCTCCGGCCCCTTCAGCCCCCGGGGATACCCGCCGCCGCACCAGCGCTCGTGGTGCTGGTAGGCCACGTGGGCCACGTGAAAGCTGAACTCTCCGCAACGCATCAGGATCTCGAATCCCCGGGTGGTGTGCTTCTGCATCTCCGCCCTCTCGTCAGCGGTGAGAGGCCCGGGCTTTTTCAGGATCGCCTCGGGGACGGTCACCTTGCCGATGTCGTGGAGGACCGCGCCGAGGCCAAGATCCCGGAGCTTCCGCTCGTCGTAGCCCAGGCTGACGCCCATCATGACGCTGAGGATGCAGACGTCCACCGAATGCTGCAGGGTATAGTCGTCGATGGCCCGGATCTCCTGGAGGTGGTAGATCGCCTGGGGCTGCCGGAGGATCTCATCCACCACCCTGGCGACGGCCTCCCGGACCCGGGAAAGCTGCACACCCGCCCAGTGCCGGAGGGAAGCCTCCCCCCGGGTCGCCATGACCTCCCGCAGCTCCACCACCGCCTGGTTCAGTTCGGCGGCCAGCCGGGTCCGGGTCTCCGGAGAGACCACCTCGGGCGGGCTGACGTCCGGTGCGGCTTCGTTGATGATGTAGACCGCCGGGATCCCCCGCTGCTTGAGGTACTGGATGTAGCTGGGCTTGAGCACCGTGCCCGCCGTCAGCAGGATCCGGCCGGTGGCGTCCACCACCGACCGGCCGATGCGCATCCCGGGCTTGAGCGCTGAGACCGAGACTCTGTACACCCGCAGCACCACCCCAGTCTTTTAAAACAAACTAACCTTCCCACAA
>QGUP01000217.1 GCA_003242505.1 Bacillota bacterium | reverse complement strand
GTTTGCGGATAATCTGATTCATAGGCGGTCGCGAGCCACCTCCGGGATGTGGTGTGGCTACTCAATCCCTTGGCTCGCGTACCGCCTTTTCCTTCTGTGGAACCCACACTTTCTAGTCTAGAGCCGGGGGAAGTTGCCGCCGGGGGCGGCTTTTTCTTTGGCTTCCCACTTTCGCTTCCCACTTCCGCTTCCCCGGCCCGGCGCCCCGGGCGCCAGGCCGGGGCCGGAAGGAGAGAGCCCCGGGGCACTCGGCCCCGGGGCAACGTTGACAGAGAGCCTGGCCGGGTCGTCGGGCCGGGTTACTTGACCTCGACCTCGGCGCCGGCCTCCTTCAGCTTGGCGGCGATGGCCTCGGCATCGGCCTTGGAGACCTTCTCCTTCACCGGCTTCGGCGCGCCGTCCACCAGGTCCTTGGCCTCCTTGAGGCCCAGGCCGGTGATCTCCCGGACCACCTTGATGACGGCGATCTTGTTGGCGCCGGCGTTCTTCAGGATGACGTCGAACTCGGTCTTCTCCTCCGCCGCAGGAGCGGCCGCACCGGGCGCAGCGCCGGGGGCAGCGGCCACGGCGACGGGAGCGGCGGCGGTGACGCCAAAGGTCTCCTCAAAGAGCTCCTTCAGTTCCTTGAGCTCCAGGGCGGTCATGCCCTTGATGATCTCGATAACCTCCTGAGCCTTCGACATGGTTCAGGCAACCTCCCGTATGCGTAAAGTCCGTACGTTACCACCGATCCCCAGGTTACGCCGCACCCTCCAGCTGGCGGATCCGGGCGTCCAGGGCGTAGGCAAAGCTGGCCAGGAGCCCGTTGATGGCGCCGGCCACCCCCTGGAGGGGAGCCTGGATGCCGCCCAGCACCTGGGCCAGGAGGACCTCCTTGGACGGCAGGTCCGCCAGTTCCTTGACGCCCCTGGCGTCGATCACCCGGCTCTCCAAGATGCCGCCCTTGACCACCAGCTTGGGTTCCTTCTCTTTCTCAAAGATCTCCTTCAGCTTCTTGGGCGCGGCGGTCTCGTCGTCGTAGCTGAAGGCCAGGGTGGTGGGACCGTGGAGGTAGGTGTCCAGCCCCTCGATCCCCACCTCCCGGGCGGCGATCCGAATCAGGGTGTTCTTGGCCACCTTGAGTTCGGCGCCGACGGCCCGCAGTTCCCGGCGGAGGTTGGTCATCTCGGCCACCGTCAGGCCCTTGTTGTCCGCCAGCACCACGGACTTGGCCCGGGAGAGCTTTTCCTTCAGTTCGGCGACCACCGCCTGCTTCTCCGGACGAATCCGCACCGGCACGCTTTTCACCTCCCCTGCCCCGGGGTCAAGCAAAACGGGCCTCTCGGCCAGAGCGCCGGAGGCCCGTGAGCACGCACACAGGCGCGGGAAGCCGCTCTCCGGATCCGGCGGTACGGCCGCCGGCCCGGGCTCTTCCCTCCGCTCCGACCTCGGCAGGCGGACCCCACGGGCCCCTTCGGCTGCTGGGCAGCACCTGCTGTCTCTGGTCGAGACCCTGATGGAACAGGCACAAGAGGATTATAGACCCCCGTTTCCGGGGGTGTCAAGGCACTTTACCGGCGAGCGGCTTCCTTCCGCTCCTGGGCCTGTGCCTCCTCCTCCATCGCCTCTTCCAGGCGGATCTTCTCCAGGACGATCTGGAAGCGCTCGCTGGGGGAGGCGGTCATCCACCGGTCCACCAGCGCCTCCAGCCGATTGCGCAGTTCCTTGTGCCGTGGTGTCATGGTCGCACCTCCCTGGTTCCCGATGGTGGTTCCGCGAGAGATGTCGATCCTGTCACCCGGAAAACGAGTAGGGTCGTACTTATCCTACCTCTAAGAATACAACAACCACGCCTTCAGTTCAATCGATAGTAGACATATATTCGAGAAACTTGTGTCCAAAAAGGTTCCCCGACCTGCCAGCCTTGCCAGGGGTCGCCCCCCTAGTCTTTCCCCGGCAGCCCCAGCCTAGCCAGGCCCTGGCGATCGCGGGCCGGGGACGGCTCTGCCGGCCCCGCTGGCTCCCCCAGGGGCGACCCGGTTCCGGCCCGGGGCCTGGCCGGGGGCCCGGGCCCCGGCGGATTCCGGCGCCAATGACGATCCCGCCGGGCAGAGGCTGCCCGGCGGGATGAACGGAATGGCTCTTGGGTGCCGGTTGCTCCAGTGCCCAACAGGGCGTAAGCCCCGCCGTGGCCTAGCTCTCCCGGCTGGCAGTGATCCGGGCCGGGTTGATCTTGATCCCGGGCCCCATGGTGGAGGAGACGGTGATGCTCCGGAGGTACTGGCCCTTGGCCGCCGCGGGCTTGGCCCGGACGATGGCGTCCATCAGCGCCCGGAAGTTTTCGACAAGCTTCTCGGTCTCAAAGGAGACCTTCCCGATGGGGGCGTGGACGATCCCCGCCTTGTCGGTCCGGTACTCGATCTTACCGGCCTTGATCTCCCGGACCGCGTTGGCCACGTCGAAGGTGACGGTGCCGGTCTTGGGGTTGGGCATCAGGCCCCGGGGACCCAGGATCCGACCCAGGCGGCCGACCAGGGGCATCATGTCCGGGGTGGCCACCGCCACGTCAAAGTCCAGCCAGCCCTCCTGGATCTTGGTGATGTACTCCTCGGCCCCCACGTAGTCCGCCCCGGCGGCTTCGGCCTCCTTGGCCTTCTCGCCCTTGGCGAAGACCAGCACCCGGGCGGTCTTGCCCGTGCCGTGGGGCAGCACCACCGCGCCCCGGATCTGCTGGTCCGCGTGGCGGACGTCGACGCCCAGCCGCACGGCCACGTCCACGGTCTCGTCAAACTTGGCCGGAGCGGTCTTCTTGACCAGCTCCATGGCCTCGTAGGGATCGTAAAGACGGGAGCGGTCCACCAACTTGGCCGCCTCGATGTACTTCTTGCCCCGCTTCGGCATACCGGTATCCTCCCTTGTGGTTCGGGTCGGCTGCGCAAGCCTCCCACAAGATAGGGCGTCGCCAGGCACCAGAAAAACCGCCGGCCGGTGCCGGCCGCACGGTGGGGACTAACCCTCGACCTCAACCCCCATGGAACGGGCGGCGCCTTCCACCATCCGCATGGCGGCTTCGAGGCTGGTGGTGTTCAGGTCCGGCATCTTGATCCTGGCGATCTCCTCGACCTGCTTCCGGGTGAGCTTCCCCACCTTCACCTTGTTCGGCTCCCCGGAGCCGCTCTCAATGCCGAGAGCCCGCTTGATCAGCACCGAGGTCGGCGGGGTCTTGAGGACGAAGGTGAAGGAGCGGTCCTCGTAGATGGTGATCTCGACCGGGATCACCATGCCGACCTGGTCCTTGGTCCGCTCGTTGTACTCCTTGCAGAAGGCCATGATGTTGACGCCGTGCTGACCCAGCGCCGGACCCACCGGCGGCGCCGGAGTCGCCTTGCCCGCCGGCAGCGCCAGCTTGACAACCGCGACAACCTTCTTTGCCATGGCGGCTTTCCTCCTCAACGATGGTGTGGTCTGGCGGGCCTCTGCGGCCCTCCCACATGCAAAAGGGCGCGGGTCGCGCACCCTTCGCTGCCCTGTTCATTAAAGCTCTTCGACCTGGGTGTGGTCAAGTTCCACCGGCGTATCCCGGCCGAACATGTTGACGACGACCTTCACCTTGCCCCGCTCCGGGTCGATCTCCTCGACCATGCCGACCAGGTCCTTGAAGGGGCCGGAGCGGACCCGGACGTGCTGGCCCACCTGCACCGTAATCCGGTGCTTCGGCTCCTGGCCCGCCATCTGCCCGAGGATGGCCTGCACTTCTTCATCCAGGAGGGGCACCGGCTTGTTCCCGGAGCCGACAAACCCGGTCACCCCGGGGGTATTCCGGACCACGTACCACGAGTCGTCGCTCATGATCATCTCGACCAGGACGTAACCCGGGAAGACCTTCTTCTTGACGACCTTCTTCTTGCCGCCTCGCTCCTCGATCTCTTCCTCGGTGGGCACCACGATCCGGAAGATCTTCTCCTGCATGCCCATGGACTCCACACGCTTCTCCAGGTTGGCCTTCACCTTGTTCTCATACCCGGAGTAGGTGTGGATCACATACCATTTCTTTTCGCCTTCCATCCAGCAGGGGGCGTCTCCCCCGTTCACCTGCCTTCCCCGTAGGCCGCGGTGAGGACCCCGGCGGCACGGTTACTGGCCGTTCCCCACCAGGAGGTTCATGAGGGCGCTGACGGCCTGGTCAAAGGCCCAGATGAAGAGAGAGACCAGCGCACTGGAGACAAGGACGACGGCGGTCAGCCGCACCAGCTGCTTCCGGTCCGGCCAGATGACCCGGCGCAGCTCTCCCCGGACTTCCCGCAGATACTCCCGGGTGGCCTCCACGTAGTTGCGCATCCCCTTGACCCTCGCAATCCGGAGAATAACGGACCGATTCCGCCCAACACAAGAAAACCTGGCCTGGGCCAGTGCTACCATCTTAGCATAACCCGACATCCTTGTAAAGGAGCCCCTGCCGGAGCG
>QGUP01000216.1 GCA_003242505.1 Bacillota bacterium | reverse complement strand
CACCGGCGGCCTCTCCCTGGTGGGCCTGGTCTACGACCTGGAGGCCAGCACCCTCACCCCGGAGGGGGAGGCCCTCGTCGCCCGGAAGACGGTGGAGATGGTGCCCCAGCAGGCCGCGGGGATCCGGGTCGAGGCGCCGGCGTACCTGGCGGTGAACACCGGCGAGGAGCTGGCCCCGGTCTCCATCTGGGTGGTGGACCAGACCGGCCGGCCGGTCAGCTACGGCCTCTGGGAGCTGGAGGTGACCGTCACCGGTCCGGCGGTGCTGGAAGGGGGCGGCTCGGAGGGGAAGGTGACCTACGCCGGTTCCCCTGACCCGGCGCCGGCGGTGGTCCGGCTCCGGTCCCTCAAGGGCCGGCCCGGGGAGATCCGGGTGACGGTCTCCCTGGACGATGTGGAGCCCGCCACCGCCACCATCCAGGGCGTGGTGGCCCAGGCGGCGAGCCGGGTCGCCCTGGCCGCGGAGCCGAACGGGGCCCGGGCGGCGGCGGACTACGTGGACCCCGAGGGCCGGTACGCGCCGGAGGCCATCGGGCTTACCGTCACCACCACCGACCCCACCGGGGTGCCGGTGCTGGGGCCGGCGGAGGCGACGGTGGAGGTGATCGCTCCCCGGCCCGGGGCCCTTGCGGAACTGGACATCGCCTACGTCGATCCTCTCACCGGCCGGCCCGGCGAGTGGATCCCCCTCCAGTCCCTGGGCGGCCGCTACACCGTCTCCCTCACCGGGGGCCAGGCCCGGCTCCTCCTCCGGTCCCGGGGCTACGTGGGCGACCTCACCCTCCGGGCCCGGGCGCCGGGGCTGGCGGAGGGCAGCGCCCGGGTGACCTTCACCCCCGGCCCGGCGTACCAGATCGCCTTTGCTGAGGGGACGGACCTCGTCTACGTGCCGGCGGGGACGGAGACCTTCCGCCTCCAGGTCCAGGTCCAGGACTTCCACGGCAACCCCACCCCGGCGGGCGGCCTTCCCATCACCTTCACCGCCAGCCACCCGGAGGTGAAGCTCAATGGCAAGCGCCGGACGGCGACGGTGACGGCGGACGCCCAGGGCCTGGCGACGGTGGAGGTGAGCCTGCCGCCGGGGACCGGCACCTACACCATCACCGCCAGCGCCGACGGCCTGGCCGGGGGCCTCGCCCGGGCCAGCATGACCGTGGAGGTCCGGTACGCGGTCCCGCACACCATCCAGGTCCAGTTCCTCGACGCGGGCGGCCAGCGCCGGACTGCGGTGCCGGCGGGGGAGCCGGTGACGGTGAAGGCCATCGTCACCGATCCCCACGGCGCCCGGGTCTCGGACCTGCCGGCCTCGGCCCTGCGGCTCGCGGTGACCGAGGGCGACCTGGCCCACGACAAGCCTGAGCCCACGGGCTTTGTCGCCCACGGCAACGGCGAGTACACCGCGGTGATCTACCCCGGCCGGGGCCCCCTGACCGTCGAGGTCGCGGTCCCCGTGGCCGGCGGGGTGCGGAGGGGCACCGGCCGGCTCCAGGTCTCCGCCGGGCCGGCGGCCCGGGTGCAGCTGGTCCGCTCCGGGGACGAGGGCATCGCGGTGGACGCCTACCGGCCCACCGGGCCCTTCCTCCTCCGGGTGACCGACGCCTACGGCAACCCCGCCTACGCCCAGGCGGACATCATCGTCACCTTCTCCGCCACCGGCCTGAGCGCCGGCGCCTACTTCGACGTCCGGGAGACGCCGTCCAGCGCGCCGGTGACCGTCACCGGAGGCCTCACCCTCCGGGCGACGAAGAGCATCTACATCCTGGCCGGGGGCGACGCCGACGGCCGCTTCACCCTGGTGGTCACCCCGGTCACCCCCGGGGTGGAGGGGGACGAGGTGCCGGTGACCATTCGGTAACATGACAGGCGGCGGTGCCGGGGCGGCGGAAGGGCCGCCCCGGCACCGCCTGGCTGTTGTTTCAGCCGTGCTCGCAAGTGATGTTTCTGCGGAGCCGCCCGCAAGATGGGGTTCAAGAGCGCTTGCCAGGCCGGTTCCAGGTGGGGGCTGTATCCGCGGTCGTAGGACTGCGGCTCCATTGAAGCTCCAGGGTGGACGGGCCCGAGGATCAGGTGCGCCGGGAGTGGGCCACCCGGCAGCGGGACTGGGCGGACCGGCACCTGCCGGACCTGGTGGAGGTGAAGCGGCTCAAGCCGTGGGTGGAGTTTCCGGGTGGCCGGCGGGTCCACTGGCTGGACTTCCAGCGCTGGCGGCGCTTTGGCTCGGGCCGAACCGGAGACCGTGGCTCCGTTGAAGGACGCCTCTCTGGGCCGCTGTCCCACAGACGTTGACTCCGTCACGTATCATGGTCTCCAACAAACTGGGTTGAGGCCATTCCGGCCGTAATGTGCTGTCCGAAACGGTACAGCCACTCACTCTCCGTGTCACACCGGGTCACGAACCCCCGTCTGCCAGCACAACCAGGTCCAATCGCAACCGGGCACCTGGCGAAGCCTCGTTCTCAGCAGCCTTCTCAGGAGGACCTATCATGGACACCTTTCCCCGCATCTCGCGGGACGCTCTGACCCGTCACCACGGCGTTGCCGCGTTCGTAGACGTTGAGACCACGGGTCTTGATCCAGGGCACCACGAGGTCCTGGAGCTAGCCATCGTTCTCTTTGCCTTCGACCGCGAGACCGGTACCATCGTGGGCATCCTGGATGAGTACGTGGGACTCCGGGAACCCTCCCGCCCCATTCCCAGAGAGGCCACCGCCGTACACGGCATCACCCGCCGGATGGTGAAAGGCCGCCGGTTGGACGACGACCGGGTGCGCACATTATTGAATCAGGCCGAGGTCATCATCGCCCACAACGCGCGTTTCGATCGGGCTTTCATCTCCCGGCTTTATCCAGAGGCCGCCCGGAAGGTCTGGCTTTGCTCCATGCGGGGGGTCGACTGGGCGCGGCACGGCTACCGTTCCCGGGGGCTGCAGCACCTGCTCGCCGCCCACGGGATTAAGGTGGACACAGCCCACCGTGCGGGAGCCGATTGCCGAGCCGCCCTGGCCCTGCTGAACTGCCGAGGTCGGGAGGGCGACACCTACCTGCGGGAACTGCTGGGGAGCCAGATGCCGCTGACGCACCAGATGACCGGCCCGGTATCCACCCGGTCGGGGGCTGCGCAGCGTGTGGAGGGTGGAGCCGGACATCGTGGTCCAAGCCGCGGCGGTCGTGTGAGCTTACCCTGGGTGATTCTGGCCGGCCTCGCTTTCCTTGCGTACCTGCTGTCCCGTTGAGGCTTGGCTTCACCCCAACATGCATCAGCCGCGGGAAACAGAACGCCCCTGGGGGTATCGTCCCCCAGGGGTCGCGCTGTCCTTGGGGCCGCGTCCCGCAGGCCCCCCGGCGCGGGTGCCTACCATCTTTTGTCAGCCCGACGCCCGGTCCGCCCGGGAACCGGTCGACAGGGTCTGAGCAAGATACGCTCCGCGAGCCCGCCGGAGCGCCTGCAACGGTTGCCCGGCGGGCGGATGCGGGTGGGGACCTTTTCGAACCCGCAGGCAGCCTTGCGGCTGGTAGGGGTGATCCTCCTGGAGCAGCAGGATGAGTGGTTGGTGGAAGGGTGGTACTTCAACATGAAGTCGATGGAGAGGGGAACCCAATTTCCACCACTTGACGGGACGTGATCCCTTACGGCTCCAGGGGAATCACCTCGCCGGTTTCCAGATCGTACTGGGCCATCCGGCTCACCCCGGGGATGGGGTTCACCACCGCGACCGGGAACGAGACGACCAGGTTTTCCGGGAGGTTTTCGCCCACACGCCGGCCGCGGTACCGGAGCCCATCCTTGGGGTGGTAGAAGACGCCCTCCACCAGGAACTCCTGGTTGCTTTCGGTGATAACCCAGCCCACGCTGCCGGGTGCGATGATGGGGATTCGCTCACCGGTGGGCTCATCGGCCGGCCCGCGGGCGAACGACAGGGGCTGGGACTCACCCCGGGCCAGTTCGGCCCACTCCTGCAGGGCCGCCAGGGAGGGCGGATTGAGGGGCGCCACGTCATCCAGCCGGCCGGTGCGGGCGATCTCGAGGGCCTCGTCCAGGACCCGGCGCAGGGTTTCTTCCTCGAGCAGGCGCCCCGTGAGCCGCAGGCTCCCATAGGTCTGGTCAAAGACGGCGATGAACCGGTCGCCCGCGGCGAACCCCATCTGCGGCTGGCGGTGCTTGCCGGCGGCGGCGGCCACCTCGCTGCGGTCGAAGGGGGCGATCAGGAGGAACGCCTCCAGGATGAGGTGCGCCAGCGAGTCCAGCCGGAGGTCCGGATCCTGCATCCCGGGATGATGGAGGAACACCCCGGTGCTGACGAAGTTCCGGGTGAACCGGTCCCGCCGCCAGTAATCGCACGGATACCGGACCGCTTCCTTCCGGCTGCCCCGCCGCTCCGTATACCCGTAGACCAGCTCCGAGACATACATGCTGCACTCTACCACGGACAGGTCGCCAAAGCGGCGCCCGCCAGGAAACCCATC
>QGUP01000215.1 GCA_003242505.1 Bacillota bacterium | reverse complement strand
GCGTGCCCCAGCTCGTGGGCCAGGGTGGAGACGCCCCCCGGGGTGCCCGAGTAGGTCAGGAAGATCCGGGACTGGCGGGAGAGCCGGAAGCTGGTGCAGAAACCGCCGGGGCGCTTGCCCGGCCGGTCCTCGGCCTCGATCCACCGCTCCCGGAAGGCCCGGGCGGCAAAGTCGGCCATGGCGGGGCTGAAGCGCCGGAAGTTCTCGACGATGAACTCCGCCGCCTCGTCGTACGGAATCCGGCGGGTAAGCTTGCCGATGGGGGCGGAGAGGTCGTACCAGGCCAGCCGGTCAACCCCGAGGATCCGGGCCTTCCGCTGGAGGTAAGCCACCAGGTGGTCCTTGTTCCGGTTGACCACGTCCCACATGGCCTCCAGGGTGGCCTGGGACATCCGGTTCCGGTCCAGGGGCTCCTTCAGGACCGAGTCCCAGCCCCGGCTGCGGTAGAGGGCCAGCCGGAAGCCCGCCAGGTGGTTGAGGGCCGCCGCGCAGAGTTCGGCCTCCCGGGCCCAGGCCTCCTCCCACCGGGCAAAGAGGGTCTGCCGGACCGACCGGTCCGGGTCCTCCATCATCCGGTTGAAGGCCTGTCCCACGGAAAGCTGCACCGTCTGGCCGTCGGCCTCGAAGGGGATGGTGATCCGGCCGACGACGGTGTGGTAGAGCTGGCTCCAGGCGTGGTAGCCGTCCACCGCCAGGGCGGTGGCCAGGGCCTCCTGCTCCGGGGGCAGCTTCTCCGCGGCCCGCTCCCGAATCTCGTTCAGGGCAAAGGCCACCGGGGCCAGGGCCGGGTCGGCCACCACCTGGCGCCAGGTGTCGTCGGGCACCTGCCGGAGGAGGGCCTCGAACCGGGTGAGGATAGCCTGCAGCCGGCTGCTCAGCTGCCGTACCCGGCCTTCCAGGAGCTTGGCCTGCTCGTCCTTCACGTCCTGGGCGGTGAGGCAGGAGACGAAGGCGCCGGCCTCGCTCATCCGCTGCTGCAGGTCCTGAAGGGTGCCCACCAGGTCAGTGAGGAGCGGGACGCCGACCTCCGCCTGGCCTGCCGCCCCCAGGCGCTCCGCAAAGCTCCCGACGTCCGCCTCCAGCTGCTCCAGGAACCGGGCGAACTCCGGCGATCGGCTGCCGCCCGGGAAGAACACGTCCAGGTCCCAGGTCTGGCTGAGCGACTTCTCCAAAGTCCGTGAACCCCCTGTCCACTGTGGTTAATGGATAGATATGTTCTTCGGGACACCCCTGAATGCTTCCTCTTTTTTATCCCCAGCCGGTTTGTCCGGAGCGGCGCCCCCGGCCCCTCATCAGGCCCGGCGCCTCCAGCCGCTCACCAGACCCGGCGCCCCCGGCCATCGGGTCTACCATGGCATCCCCGGGACACACCGGCCCGGCAGCCCCGGGACACACCGGCGAGGTACCCCCGGAACACACCCGGGAACGGAGTCTGTCCCGATCGTAGTCATTGCAGTTTGGAACCTGAGTCCATGGGCAACAGACGCTGCTGGCGCAACGGCCTGCCCGGTCCCGGCCCCGGGCTCCCGCGCCGCCCGGCTGCTGCCCTCCCTGGAGGTGATGGGGTGTCCATATTTCGCATCGCCCTGCGGCGGATGGCCAGCCGGCCCCTGCTGACGGCCTGCTTTCTCGCCGGCCTCCTGGTTGCCACTGGCCTGGCGGCCGCCATCCCAATCTACACCGACGGGGCGCTCCGGCACCTTCTCTATGAGGCCTTCAAGAGCGGCGTCCCGGTGCCCGGCGAGTCCGACGCCGCCGACCCACCCGCCCGACAGCCCTCGGGAGCTCCGGTGGGGACCTACTGGCTGCGGGAGGAGGTATGGCGCTTCCCCGGCGAACTCCGGGAGACCATCCAGGCCGTCACGGAGGAACTGGACCGGGAACTGGCCGAACGGATTGGGGCACCGGTGCCCCGGGTGGCGGTCCTGGTCCGGGCCCGGGGAGCGGTGGTCCGGGTCATGACCACCGGGGACTCCGACCAGGTGGCGGTGGTGGGAGATGCCGGCGATTTCGGCAGCGAATTCACCCTGACCTTCCGGCCTGACCTCGAGGAGAAGGCCATCCTGACCCCGGCCCCGCCGGGGGTCGGGCCCAGGCCCAACCCCTGGCCGGAGAACTGGGAGCCGGAGGTGCCGGGGTGGGTCTCGGAGTCCTCCGTCGCCCTCCGGATGTGGAAGCCCGGGGACCTGATTCTGTACGACCTCGGCCGGGCTCCGGGCCAGCGGGTGCTGCCGATCCGCATCGTCGGCACCTACCGGCCCCGGGACCCCGGGGACGACACCTGGTACCTCCCGGACCGCCCCGTCCCCACGGGGGAGTACTTCCGGGAGGAGGCCTACCGGTGGACGGTCTTCATCCCCGAGGAGGCCTTCTGGCGGACCCACAACCAGACCCCTCTTCCCCTGCGGGTGCGGGTGCTGGTGGACTGGCGGTATCAGGTCGACCCCCTGGCCCTGGATCCCCGCGAGGCCGGCGCCATCGCCGACCGGCTGAGCGACCTCCACATCCGGCTCCGCCGGGGCCTGGGCAGCGTGGGACCCGGGGGCATCGCGTCCCTGCTGAGCCCGATCGCGGTCCTGAAAAACTTTGATACCGCCCGCCGGGACCTCTCCTTCCCCCTCCTCCTCTTCACCGCGCCGCTCCTGGCCCAGCTCGCCTACTTCCTCTGGCTCACCGCCCGGCTGACGGTGGAGAGCAGCGCCGGGGAGATCGCGCTCCTCCGGAGCCGTGGGGCGAGCGCCCTCCAGGTGGTGGCCAGTTTCGCCGCGGAAGCGGTGGTCCTCGCGGGGTCGGCCGTGGCCGCGGGCCCTGTCCTCGGCCTGGGGATGGCCCGGGTGATCGCCGCCTCCGGGGGCTTCCTCCACTTTGTCCTCAGCCAGACCCTCCCCCTCCGGATGGTGCCCGAGGCCTGGGGGTACGCCGGAGCCGCCGGACTCCTGGGGCTGGCGGTGGTCCTCCTCCCGGCGGTGGCCGGGGCCCGGGCCGACATCCTCAGCCATCGGCGCCGCTCCAGCCGGCCGGAGGAGCTCCGGGCGACCCGGGGACTCCTCTTCGGGGGGCTCCTCCTGGCGGCCACAGCCTACGCCTACCTGCGCCTCCGGGAGCTCCGGTCCCTGGCCGACTCCGGGGAGGTCCTGGCGGACCCGGTGCTCCTGGTGGCGCCGGCCCTGGGGATCTTCGGCCTTGGCATCGGGACGGTCTTCCTGGTTCCCGCCATGGCCGCGGCCTGCGCCCGGCTCCTCGCCCCCCGCCGGGGTACGGTGCCCTGGCTGCCTTTCCTACACCTCGCCCGGCAGCCCCACCTCTACACCCCGCTGATGCTCCTGGTCACCCTGACCACCGGCCTCGGGGTGAACAGCAGCCTGACCGCGGCCACCATGGACAAGTTGACCGTCGACCGGATCCGGTACCAGGTGGGGACCGACCTGCGGCTGGTGCCGGAGTGGCCAAGGGATCCCCTTACCCGCAAGCACGTCGTCCCCCAGGACGACCTCTACGCCCGCCAGCCCGGTGTGGCCGCGGCGGCCCGGGTGGTCCGAACCGAGGTCCTGGCCACCGACGTCGGCGACCGGGGGGAGATTCTCGGGAACCTCATGGCCGTCGACCCCGAACCCTTCAGCCGGGTCGCGGTGCTGCGCCGGGACCTCACCCGCTACCGGCTGGAGCACTACCTCTACTGGCTGGCCCAGCATCCCGACGGCGTCCTGGTCAGCCCCCGGTTCCTCGCCGCGTCGGGCCTGAAGGTGAGGGACTGGATCCACCTCTCCCCGCAGGTGCAGCCCCTCCTCGAGACCCGGGAAGAATCCGGCCCCTTCCGGGTCCGGATCCTGGCCGCCGTGGAGCACTGGCCGGGGCTGTACGAGGATCAGGGGCGGCCCTTCTTCATCGTCCACCGGCAGCATCTGGAGCGCAGCATCGGGGTCTTCCCCGAGGAGGTCTGGATCCGGCTCCGCCCCGGCGCTCAGGCCGCCCCGGTGGTGGAGGGCCTCGCCCAGGAGCGGATCCTGGTGACCCGGGCGGACTACGCCCCCTTCCTCATCCACCAGGCCCGGCGGCAGCCGGAGCGGGTGGGGTACCACGGGATCCTCACCCTCACCTTCCTCGCCGGGGTGGTGCTCACCCTGCTGGCCTTCTGGATCCACGTGGGGAGCGCGCTCCGGGCCCGGCTGCCCCGGTTCGGAGTGCTCCGGGCCCTGGGCCTCTCCCGGCTACAGCTGGCCGCCACCCTGGTCTGGGAGCTGGGGCTGAGCGTTCTGGCCGCGGTGGCCGTCGGCACCGGCGCGGGGATCGCCATGGCCCGGCTCTTCCTGCCGCTCCTCGACCCGCCCGGCCCCCGGGCGGTCCCGCCCCTGGTGGTGGTAGGCCGGCCGGAGGACCTCGCCCGGCTCTTCCTGGTGGTGGGGCTCATCCTGGCGGTGGTCCTCGGGTGGGTGCTCGGGGAGGCCAGCCGGCTCCTGCTGCACATCGCCGTGAAGATGGGACAGGAGGAGTAAGCATGCACGGTTTCCGTTCTTTCCCAC
>QGUP01000214.1 GCA_003242505.1 Bacillota bacterium | reverse complement strand
TGGCCGGGTTGCCCGGGGGGGTTGTGGCCTGGCCGCCCGAGGTTGTTCGGGTTACGTTTTCCCGCCCCCGGGTCCTGCCGGGGGTGGCCGGGGGGACCACCCCGGGGCCCAGGGCGGCCGGGGTCAGGTCCACGGCGATGCGGCCCGCCTCCCGGAGCAGGGGGGCGTGCCGGCGGTGGGCCCTGGCGCTGGTGGCATCGAAGACAATCCGGATCTCCGGGTCCGCCAGCACCGCCGCGATGCCCTCGGTGCTGGTGGGAACCCCCAGGGACCGGGCCCGGGCCAGCCCCTCGGACTGCGGGTCGATACCGGCCACCAGGGCCAGTTCCATGTGCCCCGGCTCCCGGAGGAGCTTGTACATCAGGTCGGTGCCGATGTTGCCCGAGCCGAGGATCGCCACCTTCACCCTGCCCACCGGCCGGTTCCCTGCCATCGACGCGCCCATCCCCTGACCTCCTCTGCCCGTTGGGTCCGCGACCGAGGCCTGGTGCTGCCAGATCATACGGGCCATCCGCGCCGGATATCACCACACCTGGACGGCAGTACCACCGTTTCCAGGTTTGGGACATCGTTTGCACAGATATTTTCCGACGGGCGTAAACCCTTTGACAGGAGACCGTGGGGGCCGGAGCGAATCCTGGACCGGGCGGAGGTGTTGCCCTGTGGCCGGAAGCCCAAACCGGTACCCTTTCGAGCGGTTCCATGCCGTCCGGCGGGTCGTCGGGTTCACCCCGGCGCCGGACGGGGAGTCGGTCTACGTGGTGACGGACATCAGCGGCCAGCTCAACCTCTGGCGGGTGCCCACCGCCGGGGGCGCGCCGCAGCAGCTGACCCTCTTCGAGCGGGAGAGCGTCCGGGCCGTCGCCTGCTCCCGGGATGGCCGGCAACTGGCCTTCATCGCCGACCCCGACGGCAACGAGCAGTACCAGGTTTACTGGATGGCTGCCGACGGCTGGCCGGAGAAGCTCACCGACCGGCCGACGGTGCAGCACGACCTGGGGCCCGGGGCCTTCTCCCCCGACGGCCGGTACCTGGCGTACAGCGCCAACGCCCGGACCCCCACGGAGGTGGACGTCTACCTCCGGGACCTCGGCACCGGCGAGGAGCGGATGGTCCTGGGCGGCGGGGGATGGTACGGCTTTGACTCCTTTGACCCGGCAGGCCGCCGGCTGCTGGCGATCCAGTTCTACGGCAACATGGACCAGGACATCTGGCTGGTGGACCTGGAGAGCGGCCGCCGGGAGAACCTCACCGCCCACCCGGGGCGGGAGGCCAACTACTGGCCGGTGGCCTGGCGGCCCGACGGGCAGGGGTTCTACTACCTCACCAACGACGGCCGGGAGTTCCTGGCCCTCGGCTATTACGACCTGGCCGGGGGGCGGAGGGAGCTGATCATCGCCCCCGACTGGGATGTGGAGGGGGCCGCCCTCTCCCCGGATGGGCGCCTCCTGGCCTACGTGGTCAACGAAGCGGGGCAGAGCGTCCTGCGGGTCCGGGACCTCGGCACCGGGGAGGAACTGCCCCTGCCGCCCCTGCCCCGGGGGGTGGTCCGGCAGGTGGCCTTTGCCCCGGCGGACCGGCGGCGCCGGCTCTTCCTGCTGCTGGCCTCCTACCGGCAGGCCGGGACGGTCTGCGCCCTGGACCTGGAGACCGGGGAACTCCGGGAACTGGTGGACACCATGCTCGGCCGGATTCCGCCGGAGGACTTCGTGGAGCCGGAGCTGGTCCACATCCCCTCCTTCGATGGGCTCCAGATCCCGGCCTGGCTCTATCGGCCTCAGGGCATCGCCCCGGGGGAGCGGGTGCCCGCGCTCCTCTCCATCCACGGCGGGCCGGAAAGCCAGGAGCGGCCGGAGTACAACTACACCGGCTTCTACCAGTACCTCCTGAGCCGGGGCATCGCGATCCTGGCCCCCAACATCCGGGGCAGCACCGGGTTTGGGAAGAGCTACCAGCGGAAGATCTACCGGGACTGGGGCGGCGGCGACCTGAAGGACATCGAGGCCTGCGCCCGCTACCTCCAGTTTCTGCCCTGGGTCGACCCGCAGCGGCTGGGGGTCTGGGGCGGGAGCTACGGCGGCTTTGCCACCCTGAGCGCCGTCACCCGGCTGCCCCAGTACTGGGCCTGCGGCTGCGAACTGGTGGGGCCCGCCAACCTCGTCACCTTCACCCGCACCGTGCCGCCCCACTGGCGGGCCGTGATCAAGGAGCTGATCGGGGACCCGGAGGAGGACCGGGAGATGCTGCTGGAGCGCTCCCCCATCACCTACGTGGAGAACGTCCGCTGCCCGCTGATGATCGTCCAGGGGGCCAACGACCCCCGGGTGGTGAAGGCCGAGTCGGACCAGATGGTGGAGCGGCTCCGGAGCCTGGGGCGGGAGGTGGAGTACCTGGTCTTCGAGGACGAGGGCCACGGCTTTGCCAAGCGGAGCAACCGGATCCGGGGCATGACGGCCATGGCCGACTTCCTGATCCGGCACCTGGTGGGCGCCGGCGCCTAGGGCTCGTCCTTCCCGGGCCCCCGGCTGGGCGGCGGGGCCCGGGCCGCCGGTGCGGATCTGGTATCATGGAGGCCAGAGGAGGGATTGCACAAGCATGCGTCGGGTCGAGTACAAGGACCAGGAAGTTCTCATCCACACCCGGTCCGGCTGGCGGCTCCTGGACTCCCTGGCGGAGCAGGGGATTGCGGTGGAGTGCGACTGCAATCCGAAAGCCGGGACCAGCAGCGCCCGGTGCGCGGTGAAGTACCCCAAGGCGGAGGCCTTCCTGCTCACCGCGCCGACGGAGTTCGAGTACAAGGTCCTGGGCCCGGAGAAGGTGGAGAAGGGCTGGCGGCTGGGCTGCCAGGCGCTGTGGAAGTAGGCCCGGGACCGGCAAGAGGAGAGGCCACCCGCTGGCAGAGGCCAGGGGGTGGCCTTTTCCGTCTGTGGGCCAGGCCGCCGTCCGGTCTAGGGGCCGGCTGTCGCACCGGCCGTCTCTCCGCCGCTGCCGGCGAGGGCCAGAATCCGCTCGAGGAGCTGCCGTCCCCGGGCCTCCACCCGGGCGAAGTCCATGTGCGGAATGTAACACCGCTCCAGTTCGTCGTGGAGGACCCGGGCCCCCCGGAGGAGCCGGATCGCCCGGTCGAAGGAGGATCGGAAGGCCGTCCGGGCCTCCCGGATCTCGGGCTCGTAGCGGCTGAGCACCGCCGGGTCCAGGTAGGCCCCGGTCTCCACCAGGAGGTCCCCGGGGCGGGGAGGGTAGGTGTGGGGCCAGGCGCTGCTGATGAGGCCGATGCCCAGGTCCGGGAGGATGGCGTGCTCGATCCGGGTGGGGTCCAGGGGACAGTGGAAGGCCTCCACCGTGTGCCCCCTTTCGGCCGCCGCCCGGACCACTTTCTCCACCACCGTGGCCTTGCCGGTGCCGGGGGGGCCGGCCAGGATGTACCGCCGGTCCAGGGGATCGAACAGGTTCTCCAGGTGGTGCCGGGGCCCCTCGCCGGTGATCGCGGAAGCAAAGAGGTGCCGGACCCGCCCCGGCTGGCCGGTGCGCCGGGGCACCAGGGCATCGACCCAGTCCGCCGCCAGGTCGGTGAGGGGCTGGGTGCGGAGGGCCCGGGCGTGGTAGGCCTCCCACTCGTCGTGGATCCGCCGGGCGGCGGCCAGGGCGTCGTAGGCCCGGGCGTACCGGAACCGGTATTCCGCCGACAGCCGGAGGATCGCCTCCCGCTGCCGGGCAAGCCCCGGTCCGTCCCAGTACTCCCCCAGGTGGACAATCTCGTCCACGGCGCCGGGGTGCCGGGGGTCGATCACGTGGGGAGCGGTGCCGTCCACCACCGCCACCCCCAGGGCCGGAACCCAGAGCCCGTCCACCGACTGGGGGTCCGCGGAGCAGTGGTGCAGCTCCACGTCGTACCCCCGCTGCACCAGCTCCTGGGCGATCCCCCGGATCAGGCTGGACTTGCCGGTGCCGGGGCCGCCCTTGAGGATGAAGAGGCGCCGGGCCTGGGGAAAAGGGATCTGGTCGTAGAAGGAGTGAAACCCCCCGGGGGTGTTGCCGCCGGGGAAGAGCCGGCGCACCCTGCCCTCCTGGTTCACGCTGGTCCCGCCCTCCTGTCGCTGTCGGGTCCGCTCTCCCGTGGCTGTCTGGTCCGCTCTCCCGGGGCCCTCTGGTCTCGCTGTTCCGGGGCTGTCCGGGCCCGCCCTCCCGTGGCCGTGGGCGGGACGGCGGCCCCTGCCCTCGCTCCACTTCCTGCCCTCTTGCTACTGTATGGGCCGGCACCGGGGGCCGTGCCCGACTGCCGGTGTCAGGTTTTTGTCCCGCGGCAGCGGGGTCTGGCGCCGGTGCGGGCCCGGTTTGTCAGAAAAGCTGACACATCCTTGACCGGCTCCGGCGGAGGCGGTATAGTCAGGAGGAGTACACCCGGTGTAAAGAAACCTGACAGGCGCCGGCGGGAGCGTGAGGACAGTGGCGAAGGAGCCCCTCAGCACCACCCCGGTCTACCCCATCGGTGTGGCGGAGCGCCTGACGGGCCTCACCAGCCGCCAGCTCC
>QGUP01000213.1 GCA_003242505.1 Bacillota bacterium | reverse complement strand
GCCGTCGATGCCGCCGTGGCCGGGGTCGAGCATCACCGGCGGCGGCTCCCCGGCTCGTCCCGTGGCGATCCACCAGGCCGCGGGCAGGGAGGTCACGGCGGTGGCCAGCACCACCAGGAGGATCCGGCTCGGGAACCCCCGGGGGCTCCGACCGGGGAAAGGCTGGGGACGCACGGGGCTCCCTCCCACTGGGCGCTGCCGCCAGGCGGCGGGGTCGCTGCCGCTGGGCGGCGGGGTCGCTGCCGCTGGGCGGCGGGGTCGCTGCCCCCGGCCGGTCGCCACGCTGCCGCTGGACAGCGTGCTCGCCGCCGCTGGGCGGTGGGCTTTCCGGCGCCATCTATATGGTCGGCCGGGGGGCGGCAGACCTGCAGTCCTGGACACAGCCTACGGCTGCCGGCGCAGGGCCCGGCCGGCCTTCACCCCCGTGGGCTTCCCCCCGTCCACCGCGACCTGACCGTTCACCAGCACGTAGTGAATGCCGACGGGATACGCCTGGGGCTCCCACCAGGTGGCCCCCTCCGCCACCGTCCGGGGGTCAAAGACCACCAGGTCCGCATAGGCCCCTTCCCGGATGTAGCCCCGGTCCGGGATCCGGTAGAAGTCCGCCGCCGCGCCGGTCATCTTTCGAATCAGGGCCTCCAGGGGCAGCCAGCCGTGCTCCCGGTTGAGCCGCAGGAGGCGAGGGTAGTTGCCGTAGGACCGGGGATGGACCCCCACCCCCCGCTGGAAGACCTGGTCGGGCGGCAGCAGGGCCCGGGCTTCCCCGTCGGAACTGGTGAGGGTGTACGGACGGCGCAGGATCTCCCCCAGGTGCTCCAGGCGGATCCACTCCACGGTGGCGATGGCCCCGCCCCGGGCCAGCTCCGCCGCCAGGTCCGCCGGCGCCACCCCCCGGAGGGCGGCGGCCTCGGCCAGGGTCTTGCCCTGCAGCTCCGCCGGCACCTTCCGCTCCAGGACGATGATTTCCGGGTCCCCGGCGGTGGCCCAGGCCTCCTCGAGGGGCAGATGCATCCCGTAGTCCGGGGTGAGGTACGAGTAGACGTCCACCGTAAGGGACTGGCCGGCGGCATGGGCCTGGTCCAGGGCTGCCATCACCGCCTCGAACTGGGCCCACTGCCGGGGGCCGACGAACTTGAAGTGCTGGATGGCCACCGGCACCCCCGCTTCCCGGCCAATCCGCAGGGCCTCCTCCACCCCGGCCCGCACATCGCTCCGCTCATGCCGGATGTGGGTGGCGTAGACCCCCCGGTCCGGGGCCATGGCCCGGGCGACGGCGATGATCTCCTCCGTCGGGGCGTGCAGGCCGCCGATCTCGTACTCCAGCCCGGACGATAGCCCGAAGGCCCCTTCGGCCAGGGCCTGGCGGAGAAGCTCCTGCATCTTCTCAATCTCCGCCGGGGTCGCGGGCCGGCCCTGGGCCCCCACCTGCCGCCTCAGGGTCTCCAGCCCGGCGAAGAGGCCCTGGTTCACCCCGGTGCCCCGCTCCTCAATCCACCGCAGGGCCGCGGCGATGGACTCGGGGCGGGCCTGGCCCAGGTAGCCGTGGTGGCGGCCGTCCACTCCGCCGAACTGGGTGGTGACCCCCTGCATCAGGGCCGCGACCCCGTCGGCGTCGTCGTACTCGTAGGTGTGGGCGTGGAGATCGATGAACCCCGGCGCCAGGGCGAGCCCCTCCGCATCGATCCGGCGGGCTGCCTGGGCGCCGGAGAGGTCGCCCACCGCCGCGATCCGGTCCCCTTTCACCCCCACGTCCGCCCGGCGGGGGGGAGCGCCGGTGCCGTCGTAGACCATGGCACCGGTGATGAGGATGTCAAAGGGCCCGGGCTGAGGCCTGGGCTGGGCAGGGTCCGGTTGGGCAGGGTCCTCTCCCGCCGAGGGGTTGCCGCCAGAGGACGGACCGGGTGGAGCCGTCTTTCCCGGCAAACACCCGCCCAGCCCCAGCACGGCGGCCACCAGGAGCGCCGTCAGCAGTCGGGGAAACCGGTACCGGAGACGGTGACATGGCGTTGGCTGGGACACGAAGACCATCCCTTTCCGTCTGCGCTGCGTTCGCTGCGGCGTCTCTGGGGCACGCTCGTTGCGGCGCTTTCGCGGAGCGCTCCTGGCGGCCCGCCTTCGACCCGCGGCGGTTCTGCGGCGTGCTGCGAAACAAACGGGTACCGCGCTATTATAACGCACCCCCCGGGCGGAGGTCACAGGCTCCGGAGGCACCGGCTTCGACCTGCCGCCCCGGACCCCCCGGCCGGGTGAGAAGGGAACGGACTGGGGGGTGTTGCATTGGCCAGGCGGGCCACGGTAAAATGATGCTGCCCAGGTGAATCCGGTGGGATGGCGAAGTGGTAACGCAGCGGTCTGCAAAACCGTTATGCGCGGGTTCGAATCCCGCTCCCACCTCCAACCACGGGGAGGCGGCGGTGCTCAGGGCACCGCCGCCTCACTCCTTTGGCGGCATCTGGGGATTGCATGCTGCGCCTTCTGTGGCCCTGCCCGCGGCCGTCCTTCGGTCCGGGTTTGTCTTGTAGGGAGATGAAATTCTCGATATAATCGTCACGGAGTTATCGGCGTCCGGCCGCCCGGGCTGCCGACTGGGCTCGCCACAGGAGGAGGCTGAATTCGTGAGTCCCTGGTTGAGGCTTGGCATGTTCATCGTCGGCAATCTGATCATGGTGCCGGCGATCTGGGCCCTGGGCAAGATCCTCTTCCCGTCCCCTGGCCAGACCCGCCGGCCGAACCCCATCCTGGCCACGGCCCTCTTGATCATCGGCCTGACCATCCTGATCCACTTCGGCGATCCGAAGCTGTTCAGCGACCTGCGGAGCGAGCTCGGGTTCTGAGGTCCCGGCCCGGGGCTGCCACCGGGCAGCCCCGGGCCGGGGAAAGGGAGCGCGCGAGGGAATCCATGGCAGCCGGAGGCACCGGGCTCCGGCTGCCTACCTGCATTTCGGCGCTCCCGCTGCCCGGGCGCACCGACCGAGGGCAGGAAAAAAGGCCAGAGGCTTTCCCCCGGCCCCTGGCCGCCGGCCTGTCCGGCCGCCTATTCGGAGGGGGAGATCGCTCCCCGGAGGCACTGCCTTGGCCAAGTACCGTACCAACAAGATCAAGCACGAGCACAGCATGATCCCGGGCCTGCGGGAGCACCTCGAGCGGGTCGCCGCCTGCCCCGACATCCACGGGATCCTCCCCGGTCCCATCCACCCCAAGCGGTCCGCCGCAGCCCGGGACCTGACCCTGTCGATCCAGTACGAGATCGACACCGGTCTCCGCTGCCTGGCGAAGACCGCCCAGGCAGTGCAGGAGGTGCGGATCGTCACCGACCGCCCGGCGGAGGTCCGCCGCTGGCTGGTCGAGCAGGGCCTGGCGGAAGATCGGCTGCCGCCGGCCCCGCCGCCCCAGCCGCCCCGGAAGGGGCCCGGGACTCCCGGCAAGCAGGTGGTGCTCCAGTTCGACCAGCGGTGTGCCGCCTGCGGCCGCACCGTCGCCGCCGGCAGCCGGGCGATCCGGGTCGGCGCCCCGCCTGCCTGGGAATACCTCCATGTCCGCTGTTTCCGCAGCCGGTGATTCCGGCGGGTCCGCTTCCCCGGCGGCGACAACCCCATGGGAGCGTGATGACGGTGGAGCTGCGTCTCACCCCGGCCGCCGCCGCCTTCCTCCGGAGCCGGGGCGGCATCGTGACGGTGGAGTCCGTGGTGGTCTCCAGTTGCTGCGGCGCCCCCCTGCCCCCGGAAGTCCGGCCGGGCCCGCCCCGGGATGCCGCGGGGTTCCACATCTACCGGCAGGACAGCTTCACCCTCTACTACGACACCCTCCTGGAACCCCGGCCCGTCCTGGAGATCGACCTGCGGGATTACGGCCGGCTGCAGGAACTGGTGCTGACCAACTGGGCCCCGGCCCCCTGAGGGGGAGGCGGCCCGTGGGCCGGCCCCGCGGGGCCGGCCCGCATGTTTTTCCTCCGGTTCAGCAACACTAAGGGCGGCATCCGGCGATCGAACCAGCGGACAGGAGGGTGAGCAGGGTGGAGGCCATGTCGTCCTTCGAGGAATGGAAGGAATTCCTGTCGAAGAATGTTAAGGTGGCCATGGGCGCGGGCGCGGACCAGGGGTCCATCGTGGAAGCGGCCACCCGGATCGGCGAGTACCTCGCCCAGCACGTCGACCCGGCCAACCGGGAGCAGCGGCTGCTGGCCGAACTCTGGCGGGTGGCCGACGACCAGGAGAAGCGGGCCATCGCCAGCACCATCACCAAGATGGTCTCCGACGGCAAGCGCCACTAGGTCAGACCACAGGCCACCGGGCAAGGAGATCCCGGGGCGTTGCGGGGGCGCCGGGGGCGGCGCCCTTTGCCGCGCCCCCGGGAGGTCCGGGCGACGCTGCCACCCCCGGCACCGGGCTCAAGGCGAAGGCAGCAGGGGCCGGAGCCGGGCGGCCGCGTCCCGGGCCTCGGCCAGGATCCGCTCGAAGAGTTCAGCCACCGTGGGCACGTCCCGGATCAGCCCCACCCCCTGACCGGCGTAGACAAACCCTTCCTCGAGTTCGCCC
>QGUP01000212.1 GCA_003242505.1 Bacillota bacterium | reverse complement strand
CGCCCCCAGACCTCAACACAGGTAAGTGCGTGGGCAGCTTAATATGTGTAAAAGACACACCCCCAGGCCCATGGCAGGGAAACCGGCGGGGCCGGCCCCGAAAAGAGCCCCCGCCCCGACCCAGTCCAGCCGGGACCGCCGGTCGGGAACCTGCTCCCGGAGATAGACCGCCAGCAGCAGGGCGGCCACCACACCGATGGGCAGGTTGACGTAGAAGATCCACCGCCACCCCAGGGTGCTGAGGATGGTGCTCCCCAGGGCCGGCCCCACCAGGGCGCTGAACCCCCAGACGCTGCCCAGGAGCCCCTGGTACCGGGCCCGCTCCGCCACGTCAAAGAGGTCGCCGAAGATGGTCATGGTGACCGGGAGGACGGCGCCGGCCCCCAGCCCCTGCAGAGCCCGGAAGAGGATGAGCTGGACCATGGAGCCGCTGCGGCCGCAGAGAGCCGACCCCGTGAGAAAGAGGACCACCCCGGCCATCAGGGTGCGCTTCCGGCCGAAGAGGTCCGCGAGTTTGCCCCACAGCGGCGTGGTGACGGTGGTGGTCATCAGGTAAGCGGTGAAGACCCAGGAGTAAAGCTCCACCCCGCCCAGGGCCCCGGCGACGGTGGGCATGGCCGTGCTCACCACCGTCGACTCCATGGCGGAGAGAAAAGTGGTGGCCAGGACCGAGATGACGATGGGCCACCGGTTTCTCGTCCCTGTCAGTTGGCTCACCCGCCTTCCATCCCCTTCTACAGCCCGGCTAGCCCGGAGAGAGCCGCCCCGGCGTCAATCCTCCCGGGATCCATCCTCCCGGGCCAGGTCAGCCAGGGCCTCGGGGTCAAAGCCAATCACGACCCGGCTGCCCCGCACCGCGATGGGCCGGCGCCAGATTCCGGGCTCCCGGGCCAGGAGCGCCACCCACTCGTCGTCGGTGAGATTCTGGTTCGCGAGCCCCAGCTCCCGGTACCGGTTGCTCCGGGGATTGACCAGGTCCCGAACCCCTCCGGGCAGGAGGGCCGCCAGTTCCCGAATCTCCGCTTCCGTGGGCAATTCCCGGAAGTAACGGCGGAGTTCCAACCTGGCGCCCAGTTCGCCCAGCAACTGCCGGGCCTTCTTGCACGAGGTTCAGCCGTCGTAATGGTAAAGACGTACGTCGGCCACTGCCTCTCCCTCCGGCTCACGAAAGCACCGATTCATCCGTCAGCCAGTCAGCCGATTCATCCAGGCCGGCCGGCCCCACCCTGGCCGGCATCACGAGCGGCCGTCCGGGGCCGTCCCCTCCGTACCTGCCCCCTCCTCCGCCGCACCCACGGGGGTGTAGGCTGCGCAGGCCATCCCGAAGTAGGTCGGCACCTCGTAGGAGAGCAACTCCCCCCGCATGGGCACCCGCTCCAGCACCCCGTGGAGGATCAGGGCCTGCCAGAGGCTGTCGGGCTTGCCCCGCTCCACCAACTCCGGGTCCACCTTCAAAAGCCGCGCCAGGTCCCCCGCGGCCACCGCCTCGCAGAAGAACCGGTCGTACTCCGCGGACTTCTCGTCGTACCCGTAGGGGCCTTCGGGGTGGTGGCAGTGGCCCTGGTCGGCGCTGGCCACAAAGGCCACCCGCCGGCCGCTGGCCTCCGCTGCCTCCGCCACCGCATGGCCCAGGGCCACCTGCGCCTCCAGAGGCACCTCCCGGGTGGGGGTGATGAGCACCACCCGGGGCAGCGGGTCAAAGCTCCGCCCCAGGTAGTACAGGGGGATGAGGGCCCCCCAGTCCAGGGGCACCGGAGCCCCCGGGGGGAAGAAGACCGGCGCCACCGGCAGCCCCCGGGCCGCGGCTTCCTCGGCGATGGTCCAGGCCAGGTCCACGTCCATGGGAAAGGCCGCGGTCACCACCGCCTCACCCTCCGCGAGGTGCCCGGCCGCGGCCGCCCCCAGGGGCACGGTAAACGCCCCCGGAACCGCGAGGCCGTGAGGGTTGGCCACCACGACCACATCCGGCCGCAGGGCCTCGAGCCGCCGGCCCATCTCCGCCATGGCCGCCCGGGTTCGGGCCGCCCGTTCCGGATGCTCCCTGGCAAACTCCGGCAGGCACTCTCCCCCGTGAGGGGCGATGCAGGCAAAGATCACGCCCAGGGCTCTCCACCTCACCCTTCCGCCCCGGCGGAAGAAGGTCCCGCAGGAAGAACTCGTCGGGAACACCGGGGCACAACTTCCGCCTCTATTCTGCACCCTGCCCGGCAGACCCTTCCTGAGCCCGCCGGCCCCTGAACCGAAGAACCCGTCCGACTGAAGGACCCTTCCAGAAGTGGCGAGCAGCCCTGCCCACCGGGCCGTCCCCAGGAAGGGGGCCCCAGGAAAAGCCCAGCGCCCGTGGGGCGCCGCACCGGTAAAAAACACTTACAGAATTCCTATGTTTTCTATTCGGCAGGGCGACTCCTCCTGCCACCCACATCCACCAGGGGCCCCGTGGAGTTCCTCGCGGAGAAGCGGTCACCGCCTGGAGTCCTGCTCCTCCAGGCGGCTACCCGGGCCCTGATGGCCCATCAGGAAAGGGCGCTGGCCCGCGGCGGGGCGAGGCCCTGGACGCGCTTCACGTCCTGGCCGACCGGCAGAACGGCCAGGACCGACCCGAAAGCTCCGTCACTAGAGGACGTGGACGCCGTGGTCCCCTGGCAGCAGTACGGAAGACCGGGCTTTGTGGGCGTACATCTGGTGATCCGCCCAGGCCAACAGTTCCGTGGGCCGCTCTCCGTCCTCCGGGAAGCAGGCGATGCCGAAGCTTGCCCGGGGGAGGCTGATCGTCCGCCCTTCCAGCTGGAAGGTGCGGTCCGAAGCCTGGTGCAGCCGCTCCACCAGGGCCCTGGCGTCGCTGCGGGAGGCCCCGGGGAGGATGACGGCGAACTCGTCGCCGCCGTACCGGGCCACCAGGTCCTGGGGTCGGACGTTGGCCCGGAGCAGCGCCGCCCACTCCCGCAAGGCCTGGTCCCCGGCCAGGTGACCGTAGGTGTCGTTGATGGCTTTCATGTTGTTCAGGTCCACCAGGATCAGGGAGAGAGCGCCCCGCTCCTGCCGGGCCCGCTCCACCGCCTCCGTCAGCCGCTGGTAGAAGGCGCTGTGATTCAGCACCCCGGTCAGGCCGTCGTGGGTGGCCGCATGGGCCAGTTGCTCGTGGTAGCGGGCCAGTTCCACCGCGTTGGCCACCTGCTGGGCCAGGGCCTCGAAGAGGTACTGGTCGTCCGGGCTGAAAGCCCTGGGCCGGTGGGACTCGACGTTGAACACCCCCACCACCCGGCCGGAGTAGATGAGAGGCACCGCACAGACCGAACGGGTCTGGGGCAGCGGCAGCGGTCCAGCAGCCGGCTCCGCCAGGCTGTGGACCAGCACCGGCCGGCCGGTCTCCGCCGCCCGGCCCACCGGACCCTCCCCCGGCCGGACCCGCAGCCCGATGGGCAGTTCCGGGGCCGGTCCCAGAGCCGCCTCGACGACCAGGTCCCCCGTCTCCGGATCCGGCAGCAGGATCATGTACACGTATTGCCCCAGGCTGTCGTGGCAGATCTCCAGGATCCGGCGGAGGGTCTGCTTGACGTCCAGCCGGGCATAGTTCTCCCGGGCCACCTGGTAGAGCAGGCTCAACTCCCGATGGTGGACCGGCCGGATTACCCCGGCCTCCGGCACCGGCCGGGGCTCCGGCTCCACCGGCGGCGGCGATGCGATGCCCCGGAGCCTTTCCCGAACCGCCTCCACCTCGCCCGCCTCGTAGGCCTCGACAAAGGCCGCCACCACCCGGGCGTCAAACTGCACGTTACAGCCAGCTTTCAACCGGGCCAGGGCTTCCTCCGGGCTCAGGGCCCGCCGGTACGGCCGGTCGGAGGTCATGGCGTCGAAGGCATCGGCCACCGCGATGATCCGGGCATCGAAGGGAATCTCCTCCCCCTTCAGCCCGTCCGGGTAACCGCCCCCGTTGTACCATTCGTGGTGGTGCCGCACCGCGGGCACCAGTTCCAGGAACACCCCGACCTTCTGCAGCAGTTCCGCCCCGATCACCGGATGCTGCATCATGATCGCCCGCTCCTCAGGGGTGAGGGGGCCGTGCTTCCGCAGCACCCGGTCCTCAATCCCCAGCTTGCCGATGTCGTGGAGGAGCCCCGCGTACCGGATCCGCGCGACGTCGGCCTCCTCCAGCCCCAGGCGCCGGGCAATCAGCACCGCGTACTCCGCCACGTGGAAGGAATGGCCATGGGTGTAGGGATCCCGGGCGTCGATGGCCGCGGTGAGCGCGCGGAGCATCGCCTCGTTGGCCGCCCGGGCCTGCTCCTCCGCCTCCTTGAGGGCAGTGATGTCCGTAAAGACCTCCACGATCCCGGCGGGCTCCGGTCCGCTCCCGACCGGCACCCGGTGGTAGCCGACAAACCGGACCCCGGGCAGGCCCAGGCGGAGCACGCCGGAGGCCGCGCCGCGGGTGACCGGCGAGCCAAGGGTTGCCCCGGCCTCCAGAAGAGCCCGGCCCGCCGAGGTCCTGGGGAACGGGCCCCCCGGGACCCCGCCAGGCCCCAGGCCGACACCGGGCTCCACCCCGCC
>QGUP01000211.1 GCA_003242505.1 Bacillota bacterium | reverse complement strand
GGGTGAGGAACTCGGTGAACTCCTCCCCCAGGGCCACCTGCTCAAAGACCTCCCGGGCAGCAGTGAACCGGCCCGCGGCAAAGGCGGCATCGCCCAGGGCCCGGCGGATCCGGTCGAGTTCCTCATCGATGAGGAGCCGCACCAGGGCCGGGGTCACCTGGGGCCCTTCGTCGTCGGGGTGGTGGAGGCGCACCCCGTGGCGCACCCACTGCCAGACCTGGGCCCGGGCGATCTCGGCGGTGGCGGCGTCTTCCATCAGGTGGTCGATGGCGACGGCCCCCACCCCCCGGAGCCAGGACTCCAGGTAGAGGAGGGCGACCCGGATGTTGCTGCGGAGCCCCGCCTCGGTGATCCGCCCGCCGGGGACCCGCACGTCCAGGAGGTCCCGGGCGGTGACCTGGACGTCCTCCCGCAGCCGGTGGATCTGGTTGGGCCGCTGCCCCAGCACCTCGTCGAAGACCG
Organism: Bacillota bacterium; assembly: GCA_003242505.1. GTDB lineage: Bacteria > Bacillota > Sulfobacillia > Symbiobacteriales > ZC4RG38 > ZC4RG38. The sequence continues at coordinate 4,095 of QGUP01000211.1, read as the reverse complement.
CCATGGCCACCGGCACCAGGTCCGGGTGGGCGACCCAGGTGCCGTCAAAGCCGTCGCCGGCCTCCCGGACCTTGTCCTCCCGCACCCGGGCCAGGGCGACCTCGTTCACCTCGGGGTTCTTCCGGCTGGGGATGAAGGCCGCCATGCCGCCGATGGCGTGGGCCCCCCGCTTGTGGCAGGTACGGACCAGAAGTTCGGTGTAGGCCCGCATGAAGGGAACGGTCATGGTCACGTGGCTGCGGTCGGGCAGGACGAAGGCCGGGTCTTTCCGGAACTTCTTGATGACGCTGAAGATATAGTCCCAGCGCCCGGCGTTGAGGCCGGCGGCGTGGTCCCGCAGCTCGTAGAGGATCTCCTCCATCTCGAAGGCGGCGAGGATGTTCTCGATCAGCACCGTGGCCTTGATGGTCCCCCGGGGGATGCCCAGGGCGTCCTGCGCGAACTGAAAGACCTGGTTCCAGAGCCGGGCCTCCTTGTGGCTCTCCAGCTTGGGCAGGTAGAAGTAGGGGCCGCTCCCCTTCCCCAGCAGCCGGTGGGCGTTGTGGAAGAAGTAGAGGCCGAAGTCCAGGAGGCTGGCGGAGACGGGCTCGCCGTCGACGGTGATCTGCTTCTCCACCAGGTGCCAGCCCCGGGGCCGCACCATCAGCACCGCGACCTCTTCGTTCAGTCGGTACTCCCGGCCGTCGGGGCTGGTGTAGGCAAGGGTGCCGGCCACCGCGTCCATGAGGTTGACCTGCCCCTGGATGACGTTCTCCCAGGTGGGAGCGCAGGCGTCCTCGAAGTCCGCCATGAAGACCCGGGCCCCGGAGTTGAGGGCGTTGATCAACATCTTCCGGTCCACGGGCCCCGTGATCTCCACCCGGCGGTCCTGCAGTTCCCGGGGGATCGGGGCCACCCGCCAGTCCCCTTCCCGGATCGCCCGGGTTGCGGGGAGGAAGTCGGGCCGCTCGCCGGCATCGAGCCGGGCCTGCCGCTCCGCCCGCTCCTGCAGCAGCTGGCGGCGGGTCGGATTGAACTCCCGGTGCAGCCTGGCCACAAAGGCCAGGGCCTCGGGCGTCAGGACCTCGGCAAACCGGCCCTTGAGGGGGCCCCAGACCTCAACCCCCTCCAGGCCCACGGTCTGCGTCCCACGTCCTCCGTCCATCGGACCCCCTCCATCCCTGCCGTTGGTTCCCTGCCATTGGTTCCGGACAGCGGCGGCCCGGGTCGGGCCCGGGAGCAGACCCCGGCCGGACCCGGGCCGAGCCCGCCGCTTACCTCCCTGTATACCGGGGCAGCCCGGCCGCGGCAACGAAGATTCGGTGAATTGCTGTAATCCCGAGATGAACGCGATCATTTGCGGTCGATCATGAAAAACCGCCGCCCGGCAGGGCGGCGGCGAACCGTCGGAATCCGGGGGCGAACGGCAGCCGGGGTTACCAGGCCCCGATGGGGCCCGGCGGCCAGGGCGCCCCCGGACCGGCGAAGAGCAACTTTGGGACGATGAACGGGCAGGAGAGGCCAACGAACGCCAGGGCTCGCGGCGGGGCTGAGTCCGCCCGCGGTGAGTCCGGCGACGCTCCATCCCGCTGCGCTCAGTCCGCCGGGGTACCTCCGGTGGCAAATCCCCGGCCTAAAGCGGCCGCGAGGGTATCCCCCCGGAGGCCCACCCGGAGAGCCTCCAGGGCCATGGCCTCCTCCGGCGGGATGTTGCCCAGGTTGACGTTGGGGCCGAACCGGAGGATCAGCGCCTGCTGCTGCTCCTTCCGGGGCGCCTCCCAGATCACCTTCTCCACCGGCAGGCGGGCCGCCAGGGTCTCCACCCACTCCTCCCGCACCTGGCCGGCAGGGCCGTAGATCCCAACCCCCCGGCCGCTCTCCCGCCCCTCGATGATGACGTACTCCGCCCCGGCCTCCAGGTCTGCCAGGGCTTGCTCCGCCAGGGCCTCCGGGCTGGGCTGGGCCGCCGGGTCCTTCTTGCCCACCTCCGCCAGCACCCGCAGCCCCAGCCCCCGGGCGGCGGCGATCAGTTCCCGGCGGCGCCGGGGCGAGAGGGGGATCGTGCCCTCGGAGACCTCCGCGGCCTCGAACCCCAGGGCCCGGGCCCGCTCAAGGAAGGCCTCCGCCTGTCCCTGCACCGCCGCGGCCTCCAGCAGGGTGCCGCCGGGGTACGGGCAGACCCCCGCCGCCCGGAGGGCGGCGAGTTTCTCCGCCAGCCTGGCCGGCGGATGGAGCGCGGCGGTGCCGAAGCCAAACTTCCAGAAGTCGATATGTGCGCCGCTGACCGCCAGGAGATCCTGGCAGGCCGCCGGGCCGAGGCCCTTGTCCATCACTACCGTGATCCCCGTCCGCCGCGGCCGGAGGGACCGGCCGGGGATCGGCGGGGTGAGGATGCCGGTCCACGGAGCGCCATGCGGTTCCATCGCGCAACCCCCTTCGGGGGTCCAGGGTATGCGCCCCGGGTCTCTCCGGCCCCCGCCGGACCCATCGCCCACTTCGGGCTGCCTCATCCCACGGCTTCGGCTGCCTCATCCCCCGCCTCCGGCCGCCGGGCCGGCGTCCGCCGGGCCGGCGAAGGCCTGCCACGCCCCCCGGGCGATGGCCACGATCACCCCGTCGGCCTCCCCGGGCTGGCCATCTCCGGTATAGACCACCAGCAGGAAGGGGCGAGGCCCCAGGACGATCCCCGTGTCGTGCTCGTGGCCCAGGTAGGACCCGTACTTGTGCCAGACCTCCACCCCCGGGGGCACCGCGGCAGCGATCCGCCCCCGGTAGGTCGCCTCCCGCAAGGGAGCCACGAGCAACTCCGCCTCCCCGGGCGCGGTCCGGCTCAGTTGCCAAAGGTGGAGCCACCAGGCCGCCGCCGCCCGGGGGATGGCCAGGGGACCGCGGTCAAAACCGCCCCCGATGGATTCCGCGAAGGCCCGGATCCGCCCCCAGCCCAGGTGGCGGCCCAGGGCGTTGACCGCGGTGTTGTTGCTCTCCCGGAGGGCGAGGTCCACCAGCCGCCCCACGGGGACCTCGGTGCCCGGCGGGACGTCGGCCAATGCGCCGAGGGGCGGCTCGAAGTCCGCCTCGGTGAGCCGCACGGGATCGTCCCACCGGAGCCGGCCGGCCCGCACCTCCGCCAGGGCGAAGAGGGCGACGGGAACCTTGATGGTGCTGGCAGGATGGTAGGAATCCGTCGCCCGGTACTCCCACCGGTCACCGGTCTCCAGGTCCACCGCCACCACGCTCAGCCGGCCGGAAAAGCCGCTCGCGGCCCGGGCCACCGCCTCCGCCAGGGGCTGCCAGTCGGGCCCTGCCGGCAGCGCCCCGGGCGGCACCGGCGGCTCCTGCGCGGGCGGCAGCTCCTGTGCGGGCGGTGGCTCCGCCGCCGGCGGCGGGGACCCTTCTCCGCCGCCCCCGGCCATCTGGCCTCCGGCCTCCGGCGCCGGTTCCGCCTCGGCCGGCGGCTCCGGGGTCACCTCGGGCCCGGGCGCCTCGGCAGGGCCGGCCTGGGGCAGAGCCGGGGACGATTCGGCCGGGGCGGGGGGCCATGGGGCCTGACACCCGACCACCGCCACCATCAGCCAGGGCACCAGCGCGGACAGCCGGCGGCTCCCCTGCGGCACGGCCATCACCTCGACGGGCCTTGAGTCCAGAATTTTGGGGGGCATCCCCGAGACACTCTTCATCTTACCGTAACCGCCGGGGGGGACTGAAGTCGCGCCGGGCCGCCAGGAACCTATCCCCCGGAACTACCAGGGGGAGGAGATGAACCGCCGCCGTTGGCCGGCGAGCCGCCGGATCGGGGCGGTGAACCGCCAGGGGCCTGGGCGGCCGGGTGGCGTCCTGCCACTCATCCCCCCTTCTGCCTCCGCCCATCGGCCCAACCGTACAGTTGGTCGCCCTCCGCCCCCCCGCGGCTCCGGACTCGGACTACAATGGAGCCACACCGATGGGAGCCACACCGATGCCCTGGGAGGAGGCCCCGGCGATGCTGCCTGTGCTGAAGCGTGGCGTAGACCTGGTCGGCGACTTCCGGATGCAGGTCCTCGGCGGCGAAGGGGATCCGGAGACGGAGACCGCCCTCGCCATCCTGGCCGAGACCCTCCGCCGGCAAGGGTACCAGGC